>CAZCEM010000060.1:0-9378 GCA_964497555.1 uncultured bacterium | reverse complement strand
AATTTACGCTTATGCTGCAGGTGGTTCTCCGCCAGAGAACACTACTATAACCGCGACGGTAACAAACAACGCACTCTACAGTGGTCATTCCTACCTGTTTACCGTGATAGCGGGTCAAACAACGGCTGGTGACAATTTACAGGGACTTGTTATTGATGTTACTGATGATGCGACTGGCAATGTCGTTGGATATTACCAGCCTGGTGTCACAACAGGACAAGCATCAGCAAATATAACATCTATACCAGGTGTTATTGTCAATATGACTCTGAGTGCCGTTGTAGATTCGGAGACAGATTTTGACACTGGCGATTCTTTTAGAATGAATGTAACCACTGGATCAAACAACGACTACATCTTCATCGCTGACACCGGCAATGACCGCATCAAAGTCGTCAAAGGCGCGGACAACGGTGGTTCTGAGAACGGCACTGATACAGATTACTTCGCCGATGACGCTGAACATCAAGACTACTACGGCGAAGTTACTGCGGAAACCCCCAATCTGACCTTCGTCTCAGCTGTTACCGCCATGGAGGACACCTACACCATCTACACCACCGATGATGTCGATGAACCGACGCAGACCGCGTGGACAATGGTGGACAACTTCGGCGGTTCAAGCGCGGACGACAAGCACTTCACCTACGACTACCAGACCAAGGTCGTCATGTTCGGCGACGGCGCCCGCGGGGAGATACCGGAGGAAGGTCAGCACATCTTCGCCTACTACAAGCCGACTCTGGACGTGCTGCAATACGGCGTGACCGGTTCCTGCGACGGCAACTTCAACGCCCCCGCCGGCGTTGACGCCCGCTGGAACGCGACGCAGGGCTGGTATGACGTCTATGTCTCCGACACCGGCAACGACCGCGTGGTCAAGCTGAAATTTATGCCCGCAGCTTATGGTTCGCTCGCTAAGATGGAATGGGTTACTTCTTGGACAGCTTCCTTCACCGGCGCCTCCCTGAGTGAACCCACCGACCTGCAGGTGATCTCCACCGGCCAAGACGATGCCACCGATGAGGTCTATTTATTCGTGTGCGACACCGGCAACGACCGGGTTATCGTCTATCGCGACTCCACCGCCGAGAATGAAGGCGACGGCGGCGCCGCCGCCCCGGTCTTCACCACTGTCATCGGCAGCAACGGCGTCGGTCTGGGTGAGTTCTCGCGCCCCTGCGGCGTGTCGGTGATGCAAGAAGGCAACGTGTTGAAGGTCTATGTGGTGGATTCCGAACGCGGCTATACGACCAAATTCATGCGGGGCGACGACCCCGACATCGAGGTCGATTGGGACATCTCATCCTATGGCTACCTGCCGACCGGCAGCTATACCTTCAACAAGCTGGAAGACTGGAGCGCTATGGCGAAGGATTACGAAGAGGGCGCTTACATCATGTTCTTCTACAGCGACACGAGCGAAGCCGGTCAAGCGAATCCGCGACTCTGCTCAAACGAGAGGCTGCCTGCTTCGACGACGACTTCCTACGTGTGGCGTTTCTCTCAAACCCCCGGCGGCGCGCCGCTGGACGGAACCTACTACTTGTACGCCCGTCTCTATGACGTCTATGGCATCCTGCGCGACGAGGATAACTCCATCGATGAGACCGATGCATTTATAACCATCGACGTCAATCTGGGCAACGGCATCGGCGCGTTTGATTCCAAGGACGGGGACGATAATATCTATCTTCAAAACGGGTCAATACGTCAGTTCAACCTGACCGCGATTTACCCTGACAGCGTGGCGGCCATCAGCTATAACGGCTCATTTCCCGCTAGTAAGATGAAGATATTGAACATCGTCGAAGGCCCTGGCTGGCAGTCGGTGCAGCACGAGAACACCATCTTCGAGTCCAACTTCAACAACGTTGCGGGCACCTTTTCAGTCAGCACCGCGGTGCTGGGTTCATCATCCGGTCTCGTGTCCGGACCGCCGGTCTATACGATGGCAATCGTCACCGTCCAGGTCGATGATGAAGCCATCACGACAAAAAGCCGGGTTTATAAAGATATGGTGAATCTCACCCTCGGGAGCTGGTCCGACTACCAAGGAAACACCTTAGCAAATCCCACCTTGAACGACCTGAATCTGAAAATCGGTTACTTGGGTGACATCGCCGATTCCACCGGCGCTGGTCGGGGCACTATCCCCAACATGACGCCCAATCCCGACGGCAAGTTCGGCATCAACGACCTGGTGGTCTTCACTATGGCTTGGAACGGCCGCGGCGGCCGGCAGGATATGATCGCCGACCTCGCGCCTTACGAAGGCGAATCAATCCCCGACATCTGGTCCAATCCGGACGGCAAACTGGACGTGCAGGACCTGATGGCTTTCACCGCCATGTTCGACTGGTACAACGCCAATGTCAACAGCTTCTCGCTGCCCCAGCCGTCAGAACCGGCTCCCCAGCCCAGTGACGGAGGCATCGCTTCCACCGGTGGATCCGCCAATGTTCGCATTGACGCCCGCAAAGAGGACGGTCGGACGGTTCTGGAAGTCTTCGCCGATGAGGTCAAGGATTTGCAGACCGCGGAGATAGACGTTGTCTTCGACAGACGCGCCTATTCGCTTCAGGATTGCCAGCCCGGCGATTTCCTCGCCGGTGATTTCTTCCGCGCATACGCTTGCGGATCCGGACTGCGAATTTTCTTAAGCGACCTGACCAACGCTGAAGGCGTCAGTGGCTCAGGCAAGCTGGTCGAAGTCGTCTTGGAATCGCTTGGCGATGGGTCGGATTTGACGGTCGGCTACGACCTGCGGGACGCGGACGGCGCGGTCATCGACGCGGGCTGCGTCCGAGCGTTGACGGCCGATGTGCCTCGCGAATTCAGCTTCAGCGCCGCCTATCCGAATCCCTTCAACAGCCTGACCCGCTTGACTTACGGCTTACCGGAAGCAAGCTCGGTCAACCTGTCGGTGTTCGACGTGAACGGACGGCTGGTCGCGGAGCTTGTCAACGGCGAGGTTTCAGCCGGTTATCACAGTGCGGTCTGGGACGCTTCCTCCTCCTCGGCGGGGCTGTACCTGGTGAGACTGGAAAACAAAGGACATACCGGCGTTCAGAAGGTCATGCTGGTGAAGTAGAAACGTAGAATGCAAAATGCAGAATGCAGAATGCAGAATATCCCCGTCCGGCATATTTGTCGGACGGGGTTTTCTTTTCCGCTTTATTTAACCGTGTCATCCTGACATGAATCCCACCAAAGCTGGAATTATCTCTATTGTTATGGTATCATTAGATAAGTTAAACGAGTTCTTTGAATTATTTACAAGACCGTTTAGAACTCGTCTTTGCGAATCAGTCGAAGGCTGATGAAGCAGTCTCATTGAGTTTGTTTTGCTTAGTACAGCATATTTTTAAGCCAAAACGTTCCCTTGGTCATCCAAAAACTCAATGAGATTGATTCGCCTGTCTTTGACAGGCTCGCAAAGACGCGCCTTCAGCGCGTTCCCGACGAATATTTCAAAGAACTCTAAACATCAAACTCACTTATCTCTCCATGACACCGCGCCGACTGGTCGAACAAACCCTGAACTTCGACGCCCCGCCCCGCGCACCACGACACCTGTGGCTGCTGCCCTGGGCGGAGCAGCATCATCCTGGCTGGCTGAGGCGGATTCAAACGGCGTTTCCCGATGACATTGTCAATGCTCCCCTCGGCCTGACCATGCTTCCGGTCACCTCCGGCCGCGAATATGAATCCGGCGAATACATAGACGAATGGGGCTGCCGGTTCGTCAACGTCCAGTCGGGCATCATCGGCGTCGTCCGCCAGCCGCGCCTCGCCGACTGGAGCGCTCTGGAGGGCTTCCATCCGCCGCCGGAAACTCTGACTGTGGATGTAGAAGCTGTCAACGCCTTCTGCCGCGGCGAGAAGCGCTTTGTGCTGGCGGGATGCTGCCCCCGCCCTTTCGAGCGGCTGCAGTTCCTCCGCTCAACTGAAGCCGCGATGCTGGATCTGGTCACTCAGCCGCCGGAGCTTGAAGCGCTGCTGAAGCTCATCCACGACCACTACTGCCGCGAGGTGGAAATCTGGAGCCGCACCGACGTGAACGGCATCAGCTTCATGGACGACTGGGGTGCCCAGACGGGACCGCTGACTTCGCCCGCCCTGTTTCGCCGGTACTTCCTGCCGATGTACCGCGACTACGCCAACATCGCCCGCTCCCGCGGCAAGTACGTGTTCATGCACTCGGACGGGCATATTGCCGCTTTTCTGCAGGACTTGCTCGACGCGGGGGTGCAGGCGCTCAACAGCCAGCTTTTCTGCATGGACATACCCGCCATCGGCGAAACGTGCCGAGGCCGGCTGACCTTCTGGGGCGAGATTGACCGCCAGAACTTGCTGCCGCGGGGCTCGACCGAGGACATCCGGGAGGCGGTTCGAAAAGTGCATCGCCATCTATGGGCAGATGGAGGATGTATTGCGCAGTGTGAATTCGGTCCCGGCGCTAAGCCGGAAAACGTGTGGACGGTGTTTGATGAATGGGATCGAGTGACAAGTAAAAAGTAAAAAGAGCCAAGAGCTAAGAGCCGAGTTGACTGCCAATTCGAGGATCTATCTTTCCTAAAATCTCTGCACTCTTTGTGTTCTTGGCGCTCTTTGTGTTTAAAAGAAATGTCTGAAAATCTTCAAGTCATCGGCGTCGATTTGGGCGGCACCAAGGTGGAAGCCTGTCTGCTTGACGCCCAGCGCCGCTGCCTTGCCCGTGAACGCGCCTTCTGCGAAGCAGCCAAAGGTCTCGACCACGTCATCGAAACCGTCCATTCCGTGGTTGAACGAGCCGCAGACGGTCAACCTTATGCCGCCGTCGGCATCGGCGCGCCGGGGACTTATGTCCCAGCGGACGACGCCTTTTACGGCGTCCCGCACACGCCTGCCTATGAGACGCCCGGTTTTTTCAGCCGCCTGAAGGCGGACTGGCGCGTGCCGGTGGCGGTGGAGAACGACGCCAACTGTCTGGCGCTCGCGGAATACTTCGCCGCCTGCGTCGGTCGCTATCACTACGTGATGGCGGTGATAATCGGCACGGGCATGGGCTATGGGCTGATCCTGGGCGACCGGCTCTACCGCGGCGCCCGCGGCGGCGCCGGCGAGATAGGTCATACGACCATCAAGTACGACGGGCGGTTGTGCGAATGCGGGCGTCGCGGCTGCGCGGAGGCGTATCTTTCAGGTTCGAGCATCTCTCGCCGGTATGAGGAAGCGACTGGCAGCCGGGCCGGTGTTCCTGAGATATACCAGCGCTGCCTGAACGGTGAGCCGGCAGCGGTGGAGATAATCGAAGAAACCAGCCGATTGATGGCTGAGATATTCGCCAACGCAGTCAACGCCTTTGACCTTGAAGCGGTGATATTAGGCGGGGGCGTGTCGAATCTGCCGGTGTGGTATGAAAAGGTTCCGACATACTTACAGTCGCGGCTGTTCGGAGTGCCGCGGGGGGAGGTGCCGATTCTCAAGGCGCAGTTGGGCGATTCAGCAGGAGTTTTCGGAGCAGCCTATCTGGCGCTGAGGGAGTTAGCATTGATGGACTTTTAACGGCTGAAAGCCCGTCTGACGACCACATTAATATTAAGTGTTGCATTTTCCTTGTAACAACGGAGGTAATGCGTCGAAGAGGCATCATTCCAGCGAAAGCTGGAATCCATTTAATTAGGGTCTGCTGAAAAACTCCCGATTTTTTTGAGGTTTTGTGCTGTTTTTTAGTTTGAACTTCTCCTTGCTGTCATTCCCGCTTTCGCGGGAATTGTCATGGTGGCTGCCCCACCACGGAGCCTGAAAATATCCCCCTTTGTATTTCCCCCTACCAGCAGGGGGGAAATGTCGGGCGAGACGCCCGACCTACGCGGTTGGAGGGAACTATTTTCTGGGAAATGACAGCGGAGAGGTTCGGAATGACCGCGGGTGTCAAGTAATATCTGCCCCCTTAATAATACAATAGGCTGCCCCGAAAGGCAGCCTATTGACGCTCATCCGCTCAACGCGGCATCACTTTGTTTGCCCGCTCGTTTCCTGTAGCGTTTGCAGCGAATCCTGCAAGGACAGGCTGCGGAGTTGGTTCTCCAGCTCCTCGATGTACTGCGCTGTGGATTCGCGCAGCCGACGCTGTACCACCAGCGGCGACCGCTTGGCTTCGCCCTGCGTAACCGTCGTCAGGAAGATGTCCTTCCAGTAGAGGTTATAGACGTAGTTGCCCGGTTCCAGCTCCCATATCAGCGCGGTGCGCTTGAGAACCTTTTGGGCTTCCGCGGGGCTAAGTCCGGCTTCCTTGGTCAGAAAGTCCAGCGCCAACTTGGCGTGGGAGTCGTTGGCTTTCACCTTGTAGGGCGAGCCTAAGCGCGCTTCCAGCTTCTCAATCTTATCGCCGAGATACGCCAGCTTTTCCGCGGTGGAGCGGAAATCCGTCAGAAGCGTATCGATGGCGTCAGGCGGATTCTGACCCTGGATGCGGCTGATGTCGCTGAGGACGCTGTCAGCCGGCGCCAGAACCTTGATCTCGCCGAAGCGGGTGCCGAAGCGGCTGTTGAACATCCGCACCTCGTCGGACAGCTTCCCGAATTCTTCGAGGCGCTGTGCCTGCAGCGCGTTCAGTTGCAGCATGTCAACAACCTTCTTCTGGCTGGAGTAATACAAGAATGACAGCGCCAGTACGCCGACCAGCACTACGATCAGCACAACGACGAGCCATGTCTTGCCTCCCCGGACTTTCGACATTTCACCGTTGCTCATTGTTTTCTTCCTTCAAATAACAAACTGAGGATGATAATCAGAAGGGGCCTTAAAGCCCGATTCCGCGCCACGTGCAATCCTCAACGCAGCGTCAAGTCTCCAAAAAGAGAAACCCGGATTTCCAAGGTGGAAACCCGAGCCAAATTATTCCCGTGTGCCGTTCAGGGTCCGATGGCAGCGATGTTGCAATCCCCCTTTTTAAGAAGCCGCCTGACGGCGGGGCGGGGGCGTCGGTCTGAAACGGTTCGAGATATATCTCATGCGCTGATAATATACGGAAATTTTCCCAAAATTATACCTGCTTAAAGGTTTTCTGTAGATATTTTAAAAAAAAACGCTATTTTACAAAGAAACCTTAATCCAGCGATAAGTCAATAACTCGATAATTTAAAAGAGTCTCAGCGTGTCGCAGGGTGTCCTCACGCTGCAGTCGAAACACTTAATCTGCGCAGGATGAGTTCATTCTTCAGCGCACAATCGCTGGATCAGAATTCTAATACCAATTCGCATTCAGTAAGTCAATTACCTTTATAGCAACCCCCCTGCCCCCCTTCAATAGAAGGGGGGTAACTCAAATGCTGGACTTGATATACCCCCCTTCTGTTGAAGGGTGGCAGGGGGATTGTTTTACTGAATAATGACTGTTTGAAAGCTAATTGGTATAAGTGCATTTTTCTCTCAGAATTCTCTATTCCCTCTAAATCGGCATTCGAGGGATTGACCAGAACCACAGGAGGCACAATGAAGAGGTTGTCCACGTTCTCTTGGCTGCTTGCGTTGTTCGTGTTTTTAACGTTGTCGAACTCGGCTGCTCTGGCCCAAACCGGCACCGGCGACGCCCAGAAGATGATGCTGTACGAGTCCATGAAGAAGGACCAAACCACCGCCGTGCTGTTGTCCTGCTGCATCACCAGCGCTGGACACGCCTATGCCGGCAACTGGCCCCGCGGACTGATGTTCACCGCGGGACGCATCGGCTGCGCCGCCGTCGCAATCGCTTTTGGCATCGAGGAGAAGACTGAAACCCACTACGACGGCTGGTATTCTTATGAGGAAACAACCGTCGAATTAACACCGGCATACTATATCGGTTATGCCGGTGCGTTTATGCTGGCGATCTGGGAGATGGTTGACGCCGCGAGTGAGGTTAAGAAATACAACCTCGAACTCTATCAGCAGATCTATGGGGAATCGTCAACGGTTCCGCCCCGATTGGGATTCAACGTCACCCCGATTGAAAAGGGCGGGAAGGTGACTCTTTCTTACAACTTCTAAAGTCGTCCGATGCTCCCACTCCAGCACCTGCTTCAGACAACTGCGGCAGGTGCTGAATTTTCTGACCTGATTTGACCATCCTGACCTGCAATCAGTTCCCAGTTGCGACCGGCAGGCGGTTTAAATCGAGACTTTAATGAAAAATCTTCCGACTGCGCTAATCCTGATTTTATTGACGCTGCAACCTTTGACTGTCTCCGCGCAGACCCAGCCGAAGGATGTCCGCAAGATGATGCTGTACGAAACCAGGAAAAAAGAGCCAGGCTTGGCTTTTGCTATGTCTTGCTGCGTCACCAGTTCGGGTCACGCCTACGTCGGTAACTGGAAACGCGGACTGGTATTCAGTGCGTTTCGGATCGGCGGCTCGGTGTTGGCTTATACTATCGGCATTGATAAAGAACCCAACACCGAATCGGGATACTTCCAACCGAAGTACAAATACAAACCCAATGGCTAGTATATTTTTGGCATGGGAGTCTCAATAGTCGCTATAATCTGGGAACCCTTCGATGCCTACAATGAAGCAGAAAAGTACAATGAGCGACTGAAAAGGGAGATTTTTCCGGAAGAGACGCCCCGTCTGGGTTTAATGCTAATCCCAACTCAACAAGGCGGGCAGCTGGGGCTGTGTTTCCGATTCTGACGGTTAAGCAAGTAGAGACTTATGTCATGAAATGTACGTTTAAAGGGATGCTCCTGCTGGTGCTGACCGGATCGCTACTCGCGAAGGATAATCCCACCGTCAAGCCGATTATCCAGCCGAAGCAGTTATTATTGGATCGTTTCTCGGAATCCACCGCTACGGATTCACTGAAGACGAATGTGGTGATCAACATCTACAAGCACTACATCTCCCCCATCGACGGCGACCGCTGCCCCATGTATCCGAGTTGTTCGCAATACGCAAAAGAAGCCTTCCACCGATACGGCTTTTTCAAAGGCTTGATTCTGACGTTTGACCGTCTGCTCCGTTGCGGATCGGATCTGCGACATTACCGGGAGATCCGCGTGAACCACACTCCATGCTATCTGGATCCCGTGGATGATAATGTCATTTCGAAGGAACCGAAGCGGTGAGGTTTATCCGGTTGGGTTTGGTGCTGATTTTAGTGGGAGTGGTGAACGGCTGGACGGGGGATCGTTCTCAGCCGACGGCTTTCGCAGACCATTTATTCGATGAAGCTGATTTTTCCAGCGCGTTCATCGAGTACCAGCGATGTCTCTTCAACCTGCCTGTCAACGAGGAAACCTACTCACAACGCAACTGGTGCATCTTGCAGACCGCTCGGTGTTATTACCGGCAGGGCGATTATCAAGCTGTGTTTGACTTTGTGGAGCAACTGACAGCAGACAGCTCACTGG
>CAZCEM010000059.1:0-9402 GCA_964497555.1 uncultured bacterium | reverse complement strand
CTTCAAGAACAGCCTTACGACGCTCCCTATGGGCGGCGGCAAGGGCGGATCTGATTTTGATCCCAAGGGCAAGAGTGATAACGAAGTCATGCACTTCTGTCAAAGCTTTATGACCGAGCTGTTTCGCCATATCGGACCCAACACCGACGTGCCCGCCGGTGACATCGGCGTGGGCGGCCGGGAAATCGGCTATATGTTTGGGCAGTATAAACGCTTAAGGAACGAGTTCACCGGTGTCCTCACCGGCAAGGGCTTGAACTGGGGCGGCAGCCTCATTCGTCCCGAAGCCACCGGCTATGGCGCAGTCTATTTCGGCGCGGAAATGCTGGCATCGCGCGGTCAAACCTATCCAGGGAAAATCTGTCTGGTTTCCGGATCCGGCAATGTCGCTCAATATACCATCGAAAAGCTGCTGGAACTGGGCGCCAAGCCGGTTACAATCTCCGATTCAAGCGGCTACATCTACGACCCGGAAGGCATCGACCGTCAGAAGCTGCAGTGGGTCATGGACCTCAAGAACGTCCGCCGCGGCCGCATCAAAGAATATGCCGATCGGTTCAAGGGCGCGAGCTACGTGCCCGTCGATCCCAACCTCTCCAACAATCCGCTGTGGAACCACAAAGCTGACTGCGCTTTCCCCAGCGCCACCCAGAACGAAATCAACGGGCAGGACGCCCAGCATCTTGTGAACAACGGCGTCTATTTAGTCTCCGAAGGCGCCAACATGCCGACCACCATCGACGGCGTTAAACTGTTCCTCGACGCCGGCATCCTCTACGGCCCCGGCAAAGCCGCCAATGCGGGCGGCGTCTCCACCTCCGGTCTGGAGATGTCCCAGAACAGCATTCGTTTATCTTGGACCCGCGAGGAAGTCGATAACCGGCTCAAGGGCATAATGAAAGCCATTCATAAGTCCTGCGTCGAAGCCTGCGATGCCTACGGCACCCCCGGCAACTACGTCAACGGCGCCAACATCGCCGGTTTCATCAAGGTCGCCAACGCCATGATGGACCAGGGCTTGGTTTGACCATTTTATCGTAAAACATCTTCAGTAACAACAGCGCGGAATGGCCTGCCATTCCGCGCTGTTGTTAATCCTTCGGTCTGTAAAAACCTCAACACAGAGGAAAAGTTGGTTTTTAAGAACGCTGACTTTTCATCACCAGCAACCAGGAACTAAAGGCGGCATGTTGTCCATGAGTCTCTCGCCACCCGGATCCGACCCTTCCCAGCTCAACGCCGAGATGGAGCCTCTGTCGGAATTCCAGCATCTGATGCGCTTCCGAGTTCATGAGATTCTCCTGGTCTCCAGTCTCTACGACTCTTTCATCCTCGCCGGCGACGGACAGCTCAGCGAACTGATATTGAGCGAATTCGTGGGCTTGAACATCTACCAAGCCCCTACCATTACCCGCGTAAGTTCCGCAACGGAAGCCTTGGAACTGATACGCGCTGAGCCGCGCTTCGACGTCATCCTGACCACCATGCACATCGGCGAGATGCCGCTGGCGCAGTTCGCTAAGGAAACTAAACGACTGGAACCGACCATCCCCCTGATACTGCTGACCTACGAAAATCCCAAACTGCTGAACATCCCCCACGAAGGTCCCAAGCCGCTGTTCAACCGGGTCTATATGTGGCAAGGCGACTTCCGCATACTGCTGGCGATGGTCAAACAGGTCGAAGACCTGAAAAACCTCGAACACGACACCCGCCAAATGGGCGTGCAGGTGATTATCGTGGTCGAAGACAACATCCGCTACTATTCCTCCTTCCTGCCGCTGTTCTATTCCGAGATACTGCATCATTCCCAAAGCCTGATTTCAGAAGGCGTTAATCTGGCTCAGAAGATGCTCCGAATGCGCGCACGTCCGAAGCTCATCCTCTGCGAAACGCTGGAAGAAGCCTGGGACTACTTTACCCGCTATGAACAGTATGTTTTAGGCGTCATCACCGATAACGAATTCTATCTTGATAAAGCCAAGAAAAACAAAGACCCTTATGCTGGAAGAATCTTCGCGCGCCGGATTAAGGAGCGCAGCTCCGATATACCTATCGTCCTGCAATCCTTCGACCCCCGAATCAAGGATATCGCAATTGAATTGAACGTTGGTTTCATAAAAAAAGACTCCCCAACCCTGCTGAGCGAGTTGAGGCAGTTTCTGGTCGAAAAGCTCGGCTTCGGCGATTTCTTGTTCCGAATGCCCGACGGCGCCGTCATAGACCACGCCCGCGATCTGATGGAACTCGAGGAGAAGCTGAGAACCATCCCCGATGAATGCCTGCGCTACCACGCAGAGCGGAACCATTTCTCTGCTTGGCTGAAAGCTCGCACCGAGTTCGAGCTGGCGACGCGCCTGCGTCCGCGCAAGGTCAGCGACTGGCCCTCTTTGAAGGAGATGCGGCAGGATATTATACGGCACCTAAGCCTCAACCGTCTGGAGCGAAAACAGAAGCTCATCGCGGAGTTCCAGCGCGAGACTTTTAACGTCAACACCAGCTTTGCGTATATCGGCAGCGGTTCGCTGGGCGGCAAGGCGCGGGGGCTGGCGTTCATCAGCCACTATATCCAGACCCATCGCGCCAGCGACCGCTTCGCGGACGTGAAGATATCCATACCTCAAACGGTGGTCCTCTGCACCGACGTCTTCGACCGTTTTATGCGCTACAACGGTTTGTATGATTTCGGACTGCACGAGGACGACGACCAGAAGATACTTAACGCTTTCTCGAAGGCGGATTTCCCGCCGGAATATATCAAAGAACTCATGGACGTTCTCGACCTCATGCGATTTCCCCTCGCAGTCCGGTCGTCAAGCCTGTTGGAGGATTCCCAGTATCAGCCCTTCGCGGGCGTGTATTCCACCTTCATGCTGCGCAACAACCAGCACGCTCCCCGCGACCGGCTGTCAGCGCTGCTGAAAGCCATCAAACTGGTCTATGCCTCGGTATATCTGCACCGCGCTAAGGGCTACATCAGTGCCACTCCCTACCGGCTGGAAGAGGAAAAGATGGCGGTCATCATCCAGCAGTTGGTGGGAACCAAGCACAACCGGCGCTTCTATCCCGACATCTCCGGTGTGGCGCGGTCGCATAATTTCTACCCCAAACCGCCCACCGAAGCCGCCGACGGCGTGGCTTTTTTGGCTTTGGGCATGGGCAAGCTGGTGGTGGAAGGGGGACAGTCGATTCGATTTTGCCCGAAGTATCCCCGGCACTCCTCTCAGTTCACCACCACCACCGATTATCAGGACCATACGCAGAAGTACTTCTACGCCCTCGACTTGGCGCCGGAGCCTAAGCCAAATGACCCACCAGATTTTTTTGAATTGACGGAATACAGCTTAAAGGCAGCCGAGAATGACGGCACACTGCAGCGAGTAGGTTCGATATACAGCCCCGAGAACGACGCCGTTTATGACGGGCTGTCCCGTAATGGCATCCCGCTGGTGACCTTCGCGCTGGTGCTTAAAACCAACACCTTCCCCCTGCCGGGCATTCTACAGTTGCTGATGACGCTGGGGCGGGACAGCATGGGCGGTCCGGTGGAATTTGAGTTCGCCGTCAATCTGACGTCGGGTCAGGGGAAGCTGCGAGAATTCGCGGTGCTGCAGATGAGACCGATGGTGTTGCAACGCGAGGTCGAATCCCTCGACATCCACGAAACGGATCCTACTAAACTGCTCTGCTCATCGGATATGGTGATGGGCGTGGGTTTGCTCGATGATATCAAGGATATTCTCGCGGTGAATATGGCGGGATTCGACCGCTCCCGCAGCCGGGAGGTGGCGCAGGAGATAGAAGGCTTCAATATCCGGCTTCTCAAAGAGAATCGACCCTATATCTTAATTGGTGGAGGACGATGGGGCTCGGCGGATCCTTGGCTGGGGATTCCGGTGCAATGGGATCAGATTTCCGCATCTAAGGTCATTGTGGAGACCGGTTTTGAAGACATTCGCGTTGCGCCTTCTCTAGGAGCGCATTTCTTCCACAATCTGACATCTTTTATGGTAGGCTATTTTACTATACAGCCGACGCTTAACGAAGGGGTACTCGACTGGAACTGGCTTAAATCACTGCAGCCTCATCAGAGCAGCCAATGGGTGAAGCACTTCCGCTTCGACAAAGCCTGCATCGTCAAGATGAACGGCTTGAAAAACCAGGGAATCATCTACAAACCCGGCATCACTCCCAACGGAAACGAGGTCAGCGCTTCAGGGAGTTAATCTGACTGGACGGCATAGACGCTCTGAACTTTCGGGCCTCAGCGGCATACTTGAACTGCATCGTTTTTCTATTGACTTTCAAATGCTATATTACGGTAAAACATCAGATCCCACCTAAAAAGGTTACTCCCATGCAACAAGCTGCTATCCGCGAATTTCTGCGTAATATCGAACTGTTCAAAACCCTCGATGGGAATGAACTCGACGCCATCGCCTCCATCGTGCGCATACAGAACTTCAAACAGAATGATATTCTGTTCGCTGAGAACAGCCCCCGCCTCGGATTGCTCATCATTCTCAAAGACGAAGTCGAGTTGTTTAAAAAGTCGGTATGAACCTCGCGGCATCATTCCAGCTTTCGCTGGAATGATGCGCCTGCGGCGCATTCTTGCATTATTGGACAGATTCGAAAGCGGGAATAATATCATGCGGATCGTTACTCCCGAATGTTGGAATTAACGGACAGATTCTGAAAGTTTGCCCTCCTAATTGCTGCGAATTGCATTCACAGGCCCAGCGCCTCGATTCACGGCAAACGCTCTCATCTTGGGATTGACTGCATCCTCTCAATGCCAATCGGCTTGCAGTTTATTGACGCAGAAAATTGACCCTAAACGCCTTTCATTCACTTAAAACCGAATACCTAAAGCAATTAATCCAACGTTTTTCACCAAGAAAGACGCGCTTAGACGCGATTGCGCAAGTTTTAGCATAATTATGGCACATAACATGAGATTGAATCCTGAATCCGGTTCGAACGCGCCTGCAAATAAACATTGTCAGGCTGAAGCCAAAACTCTGGGGTCATCCACGCGCAAGCCGGTTATTAGGCTGTGCGATGACGAGTGCATTGAGTGCCATTTCCTGTTCCAGGTTTTCATTGGTCATACCTTCAACCGAAGAGGAGACATCATCGTGAGCTGCTTCTTTGTCCTCTTGCTGACGTTTGTTTTTACCCTGACGACAGCGACACCTGGTCTCGCTGACGATAACTTCACTGCCGTTAAGCCAACCGTCAGCACATCCGAGTCTCATGACCGTTTAGTGGTCAGTTTTGATCAGTCCCACCTGTCATTCGACGATCTTCTGACCAAAGCCTCGACTGCAACCGAGCCCTCCCTGTCCTCTACTGGAATGCTTTGCCAGTACGGCAAGCCGATACTGCCGATGGTCAGCCGATTTGTCATCGTTCCGCCGGAAGCGGACCTCCGTCTGGAAGTCAACGCCGGTGAGACTCATTATATCCCCCTGATAGAACCCCCCGCGGTTTGTCAAGATCAATCCTACGGATCCGCCATCGGCACGGAGGAATCGGACGCTGGTTTATACCCGGCGTATTTCGCCGAGATGTCCAAACCGTTCCTAATCCGCGGCGTTCGCATCGTTAAGCTGACCACCTATCCGGTGCAGTACGACCAAACCAATTCGACCTGCATCTACCGCCCTCAAATACAAGCCGAAATAGTCACCGACAGCGATTCTCGACCGGTTAATCCCAGTCTTTCCTATACAAACCGGCATTATAGCCGGACCTTCCACAATTTCATCAAGGCTTTGACGGTCAACGGTGAATCCCTCGACCGCGACACACCCGACGACCCCACTATCGATGGGTATCTGGGGCATTATCTGGTGGTGACGCATTCGAGCTGCCTGCAGTACACGGCGCCGTTGATTGAATGGAAGCGCAAGTCGGGTTATCGGGTGGACATCCTCAGTTTCTCCTCTCAGGACGCCAACAACGAGCAAACCGTCAAGAATCGGATTCAGAACCTTTACAATTCCTATCTCAACAACGGCGAGGAGCCTTTCGAGTATATTCTGCTGGTGGGTGACCGCACTCAGTATTCCATGGAGCGCGGACACTGGATTCTGGACGCCTATGAAGGTATGCCGGTGTGGCAGGGGGTCAACCATGCCGATTTCCTCTATGGCTGTCTGGAAGGCGATGACGACTATCCTGACGTTGCCGTCGGACGGTTCATTTCCGGCGACCGCAGCCGGGTCGAACTGGCTGTTGGTCGGACGCTGGCTTATGAAGCCGAGCCGGATATGAACAACACTGCTTGGTTCAACCGCGCAGGAGTGTTCTCCCAGCACTGGGGCAACACGCAGACGTCAGCTTGGCATGTGTCTATCCATACCAATGTGCGCTGGGCGGAGGAGTTGTTCAAGCGTCAGGGATTCGACGAAGTTCGGTTCTTTGAGTCTTATGCTTGGGACCAGAACGGAAGCCAGGTTGGACCGTTTGAGCAAAATCTGATGAACGACGGCGCCAGCATCATGGCTGGTCGGGCTGAGGACTATTATTTCGCTATGGACGCCGCCGGTGTGCGAACCAATACGAAATTTCCCATCCGTATCTGTCTCAGCGGCCACGGAGAGACTGCGATATACAACTTGTTCCGCAACGGCAGCGGCGCCCAGCTCAAGGGCATCGTCGCGGGCACCTACGGCTGGAACGTCCCTCCCACCGCTCCCTTCAGTGCCGTGTGGCTGGAGATGGTGCGCGGTCACACCCTTCTCGACCTGCCCCTCGGCTGGGCGCGCAATTTGGGGATTGTGGGCATTGAACAATACTTCCCCAACTTCGACTGGGCAACCAATGAGGGACCCGGTCCTGGTCGCCAGCAGGATGTAGCTATCTACGACGCCATCAAGACCGATATAGACTGTCTCGGCGATCCCAGCATTCAATATTGGCGCGGCACGCCTTTAACGGTGAGCGCTGAATATGACGCAAGCATCTCCCCGAATCCAAAGTATCTGGAAGTTCAAGTCATCCGTGAAGAAGACGGCGAAAACGTCCCCGACGCATTTGTTACCTTCTACGCCCCCGGAAACATGCCCGCCTTCTCAAGCGCCGCCTACGCCACCTACAACGGTATGGTCTCACTGTCAGCGTTCACCGACGCGCGCGGCATCGCGCGGTTGGTGTTTCTCGAAGGCACTCAATTGGCGGGCAATCACGCCAATGTCACCGTGACCGGTCGAAACATTCGACCTTACCTGGGGCAGATTCAGCTAGGTGCGCCTGGGTCGGGACTGGCGCTGGATTCCTACCGCTTGTTTGAATTACAGGGGAACGGAGACGGAGACGTCAACCCTGGCGAACGCTTCGGTCTGACTTTGGCTATACGCAACTGCTGGGCCGACCGGTCCGTCGAGGATGGAGTCGTCGAATTGACCTGTGATTTGCCATATATACAAATCGCTCGCAATAGTACCTTAAATATCCGAGTCGTTCAAGCTGGTTCCGCCGTAGTCTCGGACACCGTAATTCTGCAAATATCCGTCAATTGCCCCCATGGTGAAACTCATGCAGCTCTGCGGCCGTTGATACATCTCGCCTTGACCGGCAACGGCGCGACCACTAACGAGGCCTTCTTCATTGAATCTATATCGCCCGATCTCGAGGCCGAATATCAGGCGAATCCGACGATTATACCCACCGATGAGGAGAGTCATAACTTAAACCTCACGCTCCGAAACATCGGCGGCTTAACGAGCCCAGCTTGTTCGGTGCAGTTGACCTCGCTGAGCCGTTCTCTGAATGTCGAGCAGTCGGTTGCGGACATCGGCAGCCTACGACCCAACGAAACCGCGCGATTAAATGAGCCTTTTGTGGTCTCCGCTTCTGCCGCCGCCATTCCGGGCCTCACCGGTGTGCTGCAGCTCGTGTTTCTCAACATAAACGATGCGGCGATTGACACCGCCTTGGCTCGGGTGCAGATCGGCGAGCCGGAGGAGAACTGCCCCCAGATGCCCGATGCCTACGGTTATGTCTCCTACGACAACACCGACGTTGAGTGGGAGGCCGCGCCGGAGTATGATTGGATTGAAATCAGTCAAGCCGACAATGATAGGGATCTCGATGGAGAACGCCTCGCTGCCTTCGACGGTTCTTCCGATCACAGCGTCGGTGAATCGACCGTGATTAATCTGCCTTTTGAAACTCAATTCTATGGCGAAGTATTCGACCGCATCACGGTTTGCACCAACGGTTACATCTGTTTAGGCGCCCAGGAGCGGATAACCAACTTCCAGAACTGGCCCATGGACCGTCCCATGGGAGGAGGCATGGGGATGATAGCGCCATTCTGGGACTGGTTGCGCTTTGTCAACGGCAGCAACGTCTATACCTATTACGACGAGAATCTTGGCCGGTTTATAATCGAGTGGTATAGGCTGCGGCACAAGTCCGGCTCGAACACCGATCTGACCTTTGAGTTGATTTTGTTAGATAGGGCACGTTGGGAGACTGACAGCGGCGACCAGGACCTTTTATTCCAGTATCGCAGCATCAGTCAGGCAGCAGGTCCGGTTGATGGATACACCGAATGGGAGTGCAACGTTCCCTTCGCTTCGGTGGGGATTTCCAGCCCTGACGGCACTACCGGTGTCAACTATACCTTTGCGAACCAGTATCCGGTCACCTCCGCGGAATTGACGAGCAACCGGGCGATCCTGTTCACCACCTCCGACCCCTTGACGATTTTACCGACGCGGTTCAGTCTGGTCTCTCCAGCCGATCAAGCCATACTCGACACCATCCAAGTTTCCTTCTCATGGGAGCGTTCGTATGATCCGGCCGTGATGGATGAGGTCGCCTATACGCTCAATCTGCACTGCAACGGTCAGACCTACACCCGCCAAACCGCCGACACCTCGCTCATCCTCAATCTACGGGAACTTGGCGTTGACATGAACTGGCTGAAGGAAAACTCGGTCACTTGGTGGGTGGATGCCGCGGTGGGGGAGCGGGTGCGGTCTTCGAGGGAGAGATTCAGTTTTCAGGTGAGGATAATTGACGCCGTTCCTGGCAATAAAGAAGCCCTGCCCGCCAATTTCGGGATTTCATCGCTGTATCCCAATCCTTTCAACGGACAGACCGAAATTGTAGTGGCGATAGTGGGAAGTGCAAACATTGCAGTGGACGTCTATGACCTGCATGGTCGGATGGTGAAGACGGTCTATCGGGGAGTCACTTCAGCGGGGTGGAAGCGTCTGACTTGGGATGCTGACGACCTTAGCGCGGGCGTCTATCTCATCCGACTTTATACTCCTCAGGGAAAGTACTACCAAAAGGCGATATTGGTCAAGTAAGTTTGAAAGTTTAATAGTTATACCAATTCGCATTCAATAAGTCAATTACCTTTATTGCAACCCCCCTGCC
>CAZCEM010000058.1:0-9405 GCA_964497555.1 uncultured bacterium | reverse complement strand
TGGTTCATTTAGCGAACTCGCTGTGCCACTATTTTAAGCTGGGCAGCAGCGGCAATCCGGCGCCGGACAGGCCTTGGGATGAATCTATTAAATTCCTGGGGCTGGAGGGCAAAACTATGGAAGAAATCTGGGCGGGATTGAGGATTGATACGGATCGGTTAAAGTTGATATAGAATGCTTTTCAATACAGAGGCGCAGGGAACGCGGAGGGCACAGAGCAATTCTATTGTCCTTGTGCCCTTCGTGTTCTTGGTGTTTAGGCAGTGTCTTCAGCAGCGACCTGCTTCTCCTTTTCGCGCAGGGTGGCTATAAGGGCGTTGATTTGGGACTGGATTTCCTTCGAGGTCTGTTCAGCGCTGGCAGTGGCCTGCTTCTCCTTTTCGCGCAGGGTGGCTATAAGGGCGTTGATTTGGGACTGGATTTCCTTCGAGGTCTGTTCAGCCAGGGCGGCTATATGGGCGTTGATTTGGGACTGGATTTCCTTCAAGGTCTGTTCAGCGCTGGTCTCGCGGTGCCGCTCCGACAACAGGTGTTGAATGTAGGCGTTCAAGCTGACGTTGTTCTCTTTGGCTTCCTGGGCTAAGCGGGCGTGCAGGTCTTTGGGGATGCGCAGCACGAAGTTGCCACTGTAAGGCTTGGGCTCTTCGGGGAAGGGGAGTTCGTTACCTTGCTGGAATTGCATCTTAATGAAGAACTCACGCATTCCATCCAATTCCTTGATGGCCTTGTCAAGGTTTTCATCCCAGGCATATAGAGTGAACTTCCCAAAATCCGGATGCCACACTCCATAACCCCCTTCATTCATCTCGAAGCGCATCTGATATCTGGCTTCAAGATAATCTTCAAGTGCTCTTGCCAATGAATCCCTCCTTTCTCTGAAAATCGAGAGCCTGACAGAAGATCAACAAATAAATCCTCTTAACTTTGGGATTAGATTTTCCGCCATGGATTTTGGGAATGACTATCTTCCCATACAGGGTTTTCGACCAGCCCACCAGACCTTCGTGATAGAACAACACATGCGAGCCGGGTTGGTTGGAAATCTCAAATCCCGCCATCTCAGCTAATCGAAGGATGTCTTTGAATTCAATTTCAGGAATTCCCTTTTCCTTCGTCTTCACGCAGAGATCAAGATATTCTTTGATGAAGCTACCGACCATTTGAAACCCCATTGGTATAGTACTAAATATAGTACTAAATGTCAGTATTAAATAGGGTCTGCTGAAAAATTCTTCTTTATATTAAACTCTCTGCTCAAATTGCCCCTCCGCTGTCATTCCGAACCTCCTCGTTGTCATTTCCCAGAAAATAGGTTCTCTGCGTAGGTCAACCGTCTCGGTTGACAAGCGAGACGCTTGTCCTACGCGACCTATTTTCAGGTTCCGTGGTGGGGAAGCCACCATGACAATTCCCGCGAAAACGGGAATCCACTGAATGCAAAATGCAGAATGCAGAATGCAGAATGCAGAATTACGAGCTAAGAGCTAAGAGTCTTCAACGGATTCTGCATTCTTCATTCAGTAGATTCCAGCTTTCGCTGGAATGATGCTCTTGGCTCTTTTCTCTGGGTTCTTAGCTCTTGGCTCTGTCTGTTCTTTTACCCTTTTTCATATGCCTCCATTTTAGGCATATTCTTTGCACTTACCCTGAATGGAAAGCAAATCACGCAAAATGCTGCCTTCATAAGATTCACCGGCAGACTTCGAGCCTGTGCTGGAAGCGGTGAATTCCCCCATTACGGTGAAAGGAGAACTCCATGAACAGCTTGCAGTTCACCGTTATCTCCCTCTTATTCTTAACGCTGACTTTAGCAGCGCCGCTGGATGGCGCCAACCAATGGCTGCCCACACAAGGCTGCCCCATTCGCCAGGGCTGGCACATTGAATGGTATCGCGCCGGTGAAGCCCGAAGCTTGGGTCAGAACAGCGGCGAAGCGGCGTTTGTATGGGCGGACTGCCGCAGCGGCGACCGAGGCATTTTCACTCAGCTCGTTGATGTTAATGGACAACTGAAACTGCCGCAAAATGGCATAGAAGTCGCCGACGCGCCCGGCAATCAAGAAGATCCGATTGTCTGGCCGGACGTCGATGGCGGATGGTTTTACGCCTGGGAAGAATTCGGCTTCTGGACCGACGAACGCGGTCATGCTCAAGGCGACGCCTTAGGCGACATCTACTGCACTAAAATCAACGCCGAGGGCAACCGGCTGTGGGGCTCTGAACACGGCGTGCCGGTATGCGTCGTCCCCGGCATCCAGGAGGGTGTTCACATCGTCCACGACGGGAGCGGTGGCTGCATAGTCGCCTGGCTGGACAAGCGCGGCGGCGACCCCAACAACATCTACGCTATGCACCTCACCGCTGACGGCCGACCGGACCTCAATTGGCCGCTTAACGGACAGGCGGTGGTCGAAGCCCCCGGCGAACAGACCGCTCTCACCACCGACGCTGACGGATCCGGCGGCATGCTCATCGGTTGGAAGGACAGCCGCGAGGTCGGCAATGCCGACATCCGTGCCCAGCGGATTCTTCCCGATGGTTCGCTTTTCTGGGGCGACCGCAACGGAGGAATTTCGGTCTGCAGCCACCGCTCGAATCAGGACACCCCCAAGCTGTGCTCCGACGGCCACGGCGGAGCGTTCGTGACCTGGGTCGATGACCGCAATCGCCTCCAGACCAACAATGACATCTATGCCCAGCGCATCAACGCCCGTGGCGAGCTGCTTTGGGGAGCGGTTGACGAAGGCGCGACGGTGTGCGCCGCCGCGGGGGAGCAGAGCGACAACCGCGTGATTATGACCGAGCCGGGGATCGCCATCGTCCAATGGCGCAGCGGCGGAGGAGCTGACGGCGACATTTACGCCCAGCGCATCCTCGGCGACAATCAGATGGTTAAAACCTGGCAGCCGGAACAAGGACGCCCCGTCGTCGACTTCGAACGAAATCAGATGGAAGCTCGAATGTGTCCCGATGGTCAAGGCGGAGCTTATTTCATCTGGGAGGATGAGCGCGACGGTGCTTACCCTGAGATTGACATCTGGGCGCAGCATCTTAACGTCAACGGCGCGCCGCTCTTTCCCGCTGAAGGCTTGCCGGTCTGCCGCTGCCCCGCCACTCAACAGGCGCCCCTGGTCCGACGCGCGGCTGACGGCGGCGCTGTAATAGTCTGGCAGGACACGCGTGAGGGAAGCCCCCATCTCTACATCCAGAAGGTGTCGCCTGTCGGTGGGATGCAGTGGCAGGCGAACGGCGTGCCCTTGGCGGCCGGCATCAGCCAGAACGCCACTTGTCAGCAGTTGATCCCTAACTTTAACGGCGACAACACCTTTGCGGTGGTCTGGCTGGACGCCCGCTTCGGCTCGCGAGGTGCAATTCCTTTTATCCAAACGTGCGTGGACCGCGGCGAGCAGGTGGAGCGCCTGCTGCCCCAAGACGGATTGCCCATAATCATCGGAGACGTGATAGGCGGCGCCGTCAGCCCCAAGGCCTTCACCGACGGCGACGGAACGGTTATCACTGTCTGGGAGGACCACCGGCTCGGACCGCGCTACTCCATATACATCCAGAAAACTGATGAAAACGGCGCTCCGATGTGGCAGCCGTCCGGCGTTCACGCGGCGGACTTCGCCTACGACCAGAATACACCTTACGCCTGCTCGGACGGCGACGGCGGGGCTATAGCAGCTTGGCGGGCGGCTACTGATGATGATTACCTTGACATATATGCCCAGCGCATTGACAGACAAGGCGCACGCTGCTGGGGCGATGAAGGCGTGCTTCTCACCGGCAATGAACGGGACGAATACGTTCAGGCGATGGTGTCCGATGGCGAGGGAGGCGCGGTTCTGGTGTGGAGCGCCGCTGATAACTTGACCGGTGATGACCTCTACATCCAACGCCTGAACCGAAACGGTGAGCCAATGTGGTCGGACCAAGGGGGAATGGCGCTGGTGCGGGAACTCAACAAGCAGGGTCAGACGGTTCTCGCTCGGCATCGGGAAGGATTCGTCGCGGTGTGGGTTGACAGCCGCAATGAAGAAGGCGGTCAGGCGCAGGACGACATCTATGCGCAGTTCATCGAACCGGACGGCGTTACGCGCTTTCGTCAGAACGGAGTGCCGATATTCGAGGATGAGTACTACTTCCAAGAATCGCCGGCGCTGACTATTGACAACGACGGCTATATCTGGGTTGCGTGGGAGGACAACCGCTGGTGCGGCGAAGCCCGTCAGAAGGACATCTGCCTTCAGAAATTCACAGCAGCCGTCGATCCCAACAGCCCTCATTACCCCAGCTTCCTGTTCAACGGGATGAACGGCAAGGTGGTGTGTCGAGCCAGCGGCGACCAGCAGTCGCCCTCCATCGCCCACGACAAGCATAACGGTGTATGGCTGGCGTGGGAGGATTTCCGGAACAGCCTCTGGTCGGACACTTATTGCATCCATCTAAAACCGGACGGCGAGCCGTGTCCTCATTCCGCCGCTGATGGCAATCTGGTCTGTGACGCTGTGCACATGCAGAAGAAACCAGCTATCAATGTAATTCGCGAGGACGGCGCCACGGGAGCGGTTCTTCTATGGGAGGACAAGCGCGCCACCAGCAAGGAGGAGCTGTCGAATCTCTTCGTACAGCGGGTGGACGACTATTACCTCAGCGCGCGGCGCATCGACGAGGCGGTAAGCCCGCGAGGTTACGCTCTCGAATGCGTTTATCCCAATCCGTTCAACGGACAGGCGTTTATTTCGTTCGCAACGCCGTATGAGCGATCGCTTATGCTCTCAGTGTATGATTTGTCAGGGCGGTTGGTCGCTAATGTGGCTTCGGGGAGTTGGGACGCAGGGCGGCATATTGCGGTCTTGGAGGGAAACCGGCTGGCAGCTGGATCTTACATTGTCCGGCTGACGGCTGGCGACGTCAGGCTGGAGCGGCTGGTGCAGTTGGTTAAGTAATGCCAATTCGCATTCAGTAAGACACTTAACTTTATGGCAATCCCCCTGCCCCCCTTCTATTGAAGGGGGGCAGGGGGGTTGTTATAAAGTTAATGTCTTCTTTAATGCAGCTTAGTATAAACAGTATTCTGAGAGTTCAAGCTTCAACTTATGCACGCTAAAGCGTGAACTCTAAACCAAAGAGCCTAATCCTCCACCGACCACCGGCGGTCGAGAGGCTTGGAGACGACCTTCTGAGATTTGACCGCCTCGATGAGAATCTCCCGCTGGTTGCCCGGCATGTAAAAGCTGGGACGGATTTCGCGTCCCGGATTGGTGCCTACAATGTATCCCCAGTTATCCCACAGGAGCCCGGTGGTGACCACCGAAAACTCATCGAATTCGGTTACGGGCGCGTCGTTGACCGTAATCGACTTGATTTCGCCGTCCTCAACCACCAATTGTAAGCCGCTCCAGGTCAGAAAGTCATTGACTGCCTGAAGTTGATGCTCAATGATATAGAACAGCTCCGGTCCGCTTATCTGGATGATTATAATTGGATTCTCGGCGGGGCATATCTCCCACAGATCCTTTTCCGTGATAAGCCCCGCTTTTAAGCCCTTCTTCAAGCTGCCGTTGTTAATTAACGCCAGGTTTGAGGAAGGAGCGAAGGAATGCGTGGCGTCGGCCACCCACTGCGCCAGGTTGCAGGGGCCGCGGGGATTTAGATTCCAATCCACCGCCAAACGACCAATTTCATGATCCAGCTTGTGGGTGTATTTGCGCTCCAGACGATTGACAAACCTCCTCAGTCCGGCGTCAGGCTCGACAACGCCCGGCTTCAGGTCATACATGGCGGCGTCGAAATGGATGACCTCATGCTCCGCGGTGTCAACCTGCAGGGTCAGCCGCCCCAGTTTCCGGCTTTGCGAGCCGGCTTGCATGATAAGTGTTTCGTTGACCTGACGGGGCGGGTCAAAAGCCGTCAGGTCGCTTCCGCCGATGATGACGTCCAGTCCCGGCACATCCGCCGCCAATAGACTGTCGCCCGCCCAGCCGACGTTTGTCACCGCCAGCAGCACATCCGCGCTGTCAGTGAAGGTCTTGACGAACTGCCGGGCTTCCTCGCGGATGTCCTTTTGCTCCAGCCCCAGCACGCCGTCGCGTATCAGCCCGTGCCGAAAGCGGGGGCTGATGAAGCCGATGACTGCCACATTTACCCCGTTCCGACGGAAGAGCGCCGCTCCGGGAAAAAGGTTCGTGCCGGGGCGGTTGTCGATAACATTCGCAAGAAGGGTAGTATAGTGCGCTTTATGGCTGACATTAACCAGCGATTTCCAGCCGTAGGTGAATTCACGCGCGCCGGGGACGAAAACATCCACTCCCAACCGGTTGAGTATCTCAACCTGAGAGCGTCCCTTTGTCAAGGTCGATACCGGCGAACCGGCGAAGTTGTTGCCGGCGTCGATTACCAACACGCGGGATTCTTCGGGACGGGACGGTTTCAGCAAAACCTTCAGAAAGGATTCCAAGAGGATTTGCTCCTTTTTCGGCTGGAGAGACTTGAGCATTCCTTTCATCAACGGCGCTCCGCCCAGCGGGACCATCTCGCTGTCGATTTCCACAGCCCCGGCCGTATTCTGAGCCAGCATGTCACTCCAGTATATCAAGTCTATTTCAGCAGCCGGCAGCGGCGACGTAAGGAGCAGCGCGAATGTAAGCGCTGCGGAAAAGATGCTGCGCATGTCGTTAACGTTCCTCCATAGAAATAGAATAACCCGCTTCGAGGCGGGTTAATGGCGATTATCACGATTCTGCGGGGATGGTGAGTGCTTAAATGCAGAACGCAGAATGCCTGGGACCGGTAAAAATCAGTCAGCCTTCCCGCACCAGATCCGGGTTGGAGAGGGCGAAGGACAGGGCTTCGATTTCGATGGCCATGTTCTCATTGCGGATGAAGACGCCCTCCGGCACGTTCAAGTTCAAGGGCGCGAAGTTCAGGATGGCTTTGACGCCGCCCGCCACGAATTTATCGACTACACCCTGCGCCGCCAGCCCCGGCACGGCGATGACGGCAATATCGACCTTCTCCTCCCGCACGTCGCGCTCAATGTTGTGCTCGTCCCGCACCGACACGCCATGGATGACCTTGCCGATTTTGGCGGGGTCGCGGTCGAATGCCAGCGTTATCTGAAAGCCCTGCAGCCGGAACTGGTCGTAGTCGATAAGCGCGCGGCCGATGTTCCCAACGCCCGCCAAAGCCACCTTCCAGGTGTGCTCCAGCCCCATGATGCGAGCGATGTTGTGCTTAAGGTCAGCGACATTGTAGCCCAAACCCCGCCGACCGAAGGCGCCGAAGCACGACAAATCCTTGCGCACCTGGGCGGCGGTGACGCCGTTGTGCTGCGCGAGTATCTCCGAGGACACCGTCTTGACGCCCTGGTCCAGCAGATGCGCCAGCGTCCGGTAGTATTGCGACAGCCGGTGGACGGTGGAGTCGGATATGCGAGTGGTTTCTTTCGGTGGAATCATGCTTCGGAACTCAACCTTCGAGTTTGTACATTACAGGTACATTATTTATACACAAGCATTTCCGAATCGACAATTGAGCGGGTAAGTTTTTTGCGTCGGTTATTATTTTTGTCGGTCATTTTTTGAGGGTCAGCCTTCGTCCACCGAAGACCAATACTACCCCTCCGAAGGCGTAAACTGCGACCAGATTGAAAACTCGCGTCTGCAGCCCGCTGATTCCCAAAGCCATGCCAATTAGCATCATTCCCACTGCCAGCCAGAACAGCGGGCGAATTCGGCGGGTTTGAGGATGCCTGAAGCCGGTGCCCCAGACGGCACCCGCGAGAATGAGCATCAGCTTGGAGATTAAAAACAGAGGCCCCTGAAAACGCCACAGCAGGATTATCCCCAGCACTATAAAAACCAGACCGATGAGCCGGTTCAGGAAGGGCCAAGGATCAAATTCCTCGTCGTCCCACGGAGGGTTGTTATCATCATACATGCAGCGTCTCAAGAAAAGGTGTTGGCATTAAACGGGGCGGCTGTTTCTGCGAGCCTGCTGCAGGCAGGCGAAACAATCTCCCTTAGCCTTTGAGGGCGGACTTTCAGTCCGCTTACTTAATTCACAGCAGATGAAGCGGATTGAGCTGATATTTTTCATCGCTGTTATCTGCTGGACCTGCTTCATCTACTGTGAATAAAACAACCAGTACAAGGCACCGCTTCATTTTTACCATTAATCTGGATACCGGCTTTCGCCGGTATGACGTGAGCGAGGCGTTTCAGCCTTATTCGGCTAATTATCGGACAATTTCTTTCAGTCCGTCTTTGTCAAGCGGGACGCTTAACCTACGCGGTTAAGGTCGGACTCGGAGGCCCGACCTACGCGGTGATGGGAGTCTATTTTCAAAGGAAAACATACAACACCCGCCCCAGGTATTCATATAAAGCCGCTTCGAGGTTGACCAAGTGTTGAGTGGAAGGGATGAAGTCCTCCGCTCTATAGGCAGCAGGATACCGGTAATCCGCGGGATAAGGCACCGGCTTAAGCCCGGCGCGACGGAACACCGACACCGCGCGAGGAAGATGCGACGCTGAGGTCACCAATATCAACCGCTCCGACCTCAGATACGGTCTCACACCCTTAGGATGATCCCAGGTGCGTCGAGCGGTGGAATCCACCGCTATTGGCAGCTCCGGTCGAATCGTCCACGACAGCCTGGCCATATCCCCGGCGGTGTTGTCCCGCCCCGCGCCGGTGACAATCAGTTGAACATGCCCATCCAGCAGCACGCATAACTCCAGCCCCGCCATCAGCCGCGACAAGGATGACTCATTCAAAGCCTGGCTCGCCAGCGGATTGTACCAGTTCCGACCGCCCCCGCCGCTCAGAACCACCACGTCCTCAATGCCGGAATTGTAAAGACCAATCAAGTTCGGGACCGGGTAAGCGCGTTCCAGCGGCATTAATGCCAGCTCGGCGGCCGGTCGCGTGGCGATCAGCCAGGAGATTACAGCCCAGAAGCCGATTATCCGCCAGAAGCGACGGACTCTTCGGCGCGTCAAGATCATCCACACAAACAAGCCCGCCCAGCCGAGAAAATAAATATCACGCAGCAGGTACTTGAGAATTGCTGCCATGCTGAGCCTGAAGGTTTTATTGTGAAGGATTTCTTATTATCTTTATACACGGCTCATTTGGGAACCGTTTGGTTTAAGAAGCGCAAGATATTAAGCAGGGTCTGCTGAAAAACGCTCTTTTATGAGAACCGTCATGGTGCGAGCCGCGCAACAAAGGATGAAAATAGCCGCTGTCCACCTTGTCCACCCCGTCCACCCCGTCCATCCCCTGCAGTCGGGCTGGAAGCCCGACCTACGCGTTCAGGGGCTATTTTCAAAGGAATTGTCATGGTGCGAGCCGCGCAACAAAGGATGAAAATAGCCGCTGTCCACCTTGTCCACCCCGT
>CAZCEM010000057.1:2750-9407 GCA_964497555.1 uncultured bacterium | reverse complement strand
TCATCAGTGTCAGCAGCAGTTTGCGGGGCTGCTGCATGAGCGCCGCGACCAGCCGATGGGATGCTCGCTTGTCGTGCTCGAAGCGGTACAGCTCGTGCCGCTTCAGCGCGAACAGGGCCGTCTCCGACCCGCTAAAGAAGGCCGACAAGCCAAGCAAAACAGCCAGCAGCACGAAACCCAGAATCCCGCCCAGGAACAGGAAGTTAGGTGCTCCTTCCAGACGGAGGGGCGTTTTCTTGCCCTTGACTTCAACGATGCCTTCCCGCTTATAAAGAATGGTGTCAAACACGAAGAAAATCGCCAGCACCACCGCGGCGGTCATCCCGAAATGCGGGATCAGGTGGGTCAGCGTCCAGAAGAACGGCACCCCGTGCAGGAAGCCTAAAAACAGCGGCGGATCACCCAGGGGCGTCAACGCGCCGCCGATGTTGGCTACTAAGAAGATGAAGAAGATGACGATGTGCATCTTGTTCTTGCGGGCGGCGTTGGCGCGGAGGATGGGACGTATCATCAGCATGGCTGCGCCGGTGGTGCCCATCCACGACGCCAGCAGCGTGCCGATGAGGATCAGCACCAGATTGACCGAGGGTTTGCCCACCAGCGACCCGCGCAGCAGGATCCCTCCCGACACCGTGAACAATCCCCACAGGAGGATGATGAATGGGATGTAATCTATCAGATAGATATGCAGTATCTCGTACAGCGCCAGCCCACCATAACTGAACAGGAACGGCACGCAGAACAGCAGTCCCCAGAAAGCTGACACCTTGGGGAAATGATGGTGCCAGAAGTGCGGCGCCAGCAGAGGTCCCAGGGCGATGGACAGCAGAATCCCTATGAACGGCAGTCCCGACCACATGGGCAGCTCCCGCGCCATCTGCTCGGCTTCGGCGTGGAAGTTGTGTCCGCTGTGGTTGGTGCCTTGGTGAGCGGTTACTGCGCCGCCGGTGTAGGTTACAGGGGTTGCTGAAAGGTCGGGAGATGGTTTCTCGGCGGCAAAGATGTGTCCCGATATAAAAAGAGCGACCAGCATCGAGAGCAGCACTACTCCCGAAAAGGCAATCCGGCGGGTTTGCTTAACGTCAGTTTGCCTGACGCGTGAAGTTGGCATGGATGGAACGGTGGTTAGATTCGTGAATCGGTTTGAAGCACAAGCTTGTGTGATAAGGATTGTCTGAGGATTGGCACTACTCTCATAACCGGCTTCTTGCATCCTGCATTCTGCATTCTGCATTTTACATTCTTCATTAGTTTGGCATTATTAACGTCAAAGAATCCACCGAACTCAACTCCGACAGCTTGATCAGTTTCACTTTATCCGGCAGGCCTTCTCTGAGGCTGATGGGCGTCCGCAGCTCGTCGAAGGCGGCTTGGAAGTCTTCGTCCTTGACCACCGCCACCAGCGGAACGCTCAGATTCGGCGCCAGGTGCAGCAGGTTGCGGAAGCGGTCGTTGAGGGCTTTGTTCAGCGTCGAAAGGGTTAAGACTACTTCGACGGCGGCTTGGATGTTGTTGTTTTTTAGGATGAGGAGGTCGATCTCCTTAATCACGTCGAAAGTATCAGGGGAGAGTCCGATCTCAAAGCCGCTGTACTGTTTGGAAAGCTCCTTTAGAGACGGAGAGCGGTGTTGCTCAGCACGACCGGCATGAACGGTGAATCCTGAGTCGATTGCTTGTTTTGCCATCATTATTATTAAGCCGTTGTGGTCTGCTGGAAGGGCTTCAAAGGCAAGAGATGTCTGCAATTGACGAACTCTCTCCTCCTCGATAGGGCTTAGTTTTGACGGAGACCAAACATAGACCTCCCGCTTGCTTCCCTTTGGTGGTGGTAGCTTCTTGCAATAACGGCTTAAAACCTTTTCAATGCTCTTCATCTGTGGAAGTTGTGAGTTGATAAGGTTTGTGTATATCACTTGAAGCAATTCATCAATGGTAGCCTGCTTCTTATTCCGCAGATAGCTATAAACCAATTGTTGAGTTAACTGCTCTGCAGGTATTGCCAAAGTACCGAGCAAACTGCCGTTTTCGACCATATCAGCCATGTGCCATTTTTTAGTATTTTTATCGAAATAAAACTGGTCTGTGGATAGTAACGACTTAAATGAAAATTTTACCACACGTGTAAAAATACCGGTTTCCGACATATAAGGCGTCAAGGTTGTCCATAAATCGCGCTCCTCTATTCCGCCATGATACCGAATAAGCTCCTCTGCCTTCTGCTGGAGCATCTTCTCTTCCTCTAAAGTTAATTCGGTTCTGACCGCGTCGAGTTCGGGCGGTGTATCAACGGGTTTAAAGGTTAGGATAAAATCACCGAGGAGTGAGCCTGAGCGTTTCAAGTGTATTGTCTGTTTGTAGTTCTCAATCGCGGATTGATAAATCATGCCCCTGTCTCTGGCTTCTTTAAAAGAGGGCATTTTAAATCCTGCCCGCTGAGCAGCTCTATGAAGAGCCATCCACACGCCGATATCCTTGTTGTGAAAGGTCATAACCATCCAGCCGTCATCTTTCAGTACGCGACGGCATTCTCGGAAGATCTTGTAAAGCATATTCTCATAGTGAGTCAGGTCTTTCGCGCCTTCGAAACCCTGATGACGGGTTTGGATGGCTTCTTTCCCTTTCTCTGATAATCGGCCAAAAGGGAAAATTTGCTTTAACCAAACTAAATTGAAATCGGATAACTCAAGGTATTGTACATTACCACCAAATGGAGGATCTGTTATTACAGCATCAACGGTTGAATCACCAAGCGGTAATGTTTCCGATGATTGATTGAGTACTGCTGCTGTAACCTTCTTGTTAATGATACTTCGAGCATTGTTCGGTGATGCATTAAGAAACCTTCCAATATCTGCATCCCTAGTTTTTTTTCCTTTAATCATACTCCCATACTTCTTCACCAGATAGCTGAGAATGTTGTTCTCATTAAAAACATAAGGGGGCCAATACATATGACCGCGCCACTCTTCGGGTGTTCCGCCAGCCCACCCCTCGACCCGGAAAATGAGCTTATTGCTAAATCTAACAAGGTTTGAAAACACAAGACCGAGATGACGCACAATAGAGCTTTCTGATCGGTATTTTTCGAGCCAATTTCCAGATTTTGCAAGAGCTAATCTCTGCCTGGGCGTAAAATAGTCCTTGAACTTAAGGAATCCCTTAGTAAAGAGGTCATTCTCCCGCACATGGTTCATATCAGGAAAATCATCATCAGGCACAAAGAGTCGTTCTTTCTTAATGATTCTATCTTCATCTTGCGCGATTTGCTCAGCAAGCTCCACATCGGAAAGCAAAGGCAGACGCAATTCGGTTTCTTTGCATTTATCGCATTTGGTTTTAACTGTTACCATCCGATCCGGCAGCCGCTCCAAACCAGTCGGTTGAAATCTTGCGCGGCATCTTCGGTTCGTACAGGTGTAAAAGGCATTCGGTTCCTTCTTTGATTCAGACAACACTACTTCAACTCCACAAGTCGGGCACACCACCACGTTCGACCACTCATACCATTCCGCTGTTGCTTCCTCATTGCCGCATTTGGAGCATTGAGCCTTAAACAACGGCGACACCTTCTCCTCACACCAGGCGTACCAATCTTTAAAGGCATGATCCAGTTCGTCGAGATCGACTGGTTCAACCTCAACTTGGGTAATCCAAGTTGCCAAGGGGTTAATGTCAACCCCGACTACCCGCCGCCGCAATTTAAGCGACTCGACCACAGTGACCCCTCCGCCACAGAAAGGATCAAGCACCAAATCGCCAGGATTGGTGTAATGCTGGATGATGTGGGCAAACACATTATGGGGTCGTCTTGCCCAATACCGATGCATCTTGTAAATGGGCGTATGCGCCTGCGCCAGCACCGGCGCGTCCAACGGCCGAACGGGCTTGGGCTTTAAACCGCCTTCCTTGCGGACCTGTTCCTCGATCATTTCCTCAATCGAGCGAGGTTCGATTATGTCAGCAATGCTCATCGCAAGGTTCTCCCAAAATCCCAATCGTCGCCGGCGTCGCTAATCATGAAGATATCTATCCCTTTCCTGATGGAGCCTCCATCCGGAGTCAGAAAATCCTCAAACTCAAACCGCCACTCAAAATCACGACAGTCTTCATAGTACAGCTCATGGTGAAATGACCCACAACAGCCGCACTCAAATTATCGTCCTGGGAAAAGCGTTTTGGTGACGATATTGCCAAAATGGTCATCAGTTTTAATGGTTACTGGCTTAGGCATCCTACGCCGCCCACCGAACAATCTCCACTTCCGCGCCGCGCTTGACCGCTTCGTCGGCAAGACGTAAAACTTTGGTCGCCGTCGCCTCGTCGAGATAGTACCCTCCACAGTTATCGCAAACCAGCGCCAGCACGCCCTTGATGATTACGGTTGCTTCTCCTCGATGAAGAGTGACCATCGCAGGACCTGTATTAAGCTGTCCGGTCTTGCAGATGATGCAGTTCCTTTGCTTGTTAAGCTGCCTGCAATTCATGCTTCCTTCCCCCATTCTGCCTTCCTCATTCCGCCTTCTCCATCGCCATCACCACCGCCTCCGAATCCCCCTTGATCATCTTGGCGACCGGCCCTGGGTAAACCCCTAATGCCAGCACCCCCGCTGCGCACAGGATCAGCGCCAGATTCACCAGCGGCGCCGGCGTATACTCACCCCGAACGCCTTCCGCTGGGCGCATGTACATATAGACGATCAGCCGGGTGTAGTAATACACCGACACCAGCGACATCATCACCGCGATCACCACCAGCCAGATGTAACCCGCTTTCACCGCCGCCGAGAACACGTACAGCTTGCCCATGAAGCCGGCCGTCACCGGGAAGCCCGCCAGCGACACCATGAACAACGACATCGCCGCCGCCAGTCCAGGCTTTTCAGACGCCAGCCCCTTGTAGTCATCCAGACTGTAATCGCCCTGCTTGCGCGACCGGCTGACCCGAATGGCTGCCGTGAACGCGCCCAAGTTCATCAGATAGTAGGCCGACAGGTAGAACAGCAGCCCCGCCAGGGCTTCCTCCCGCACCAGAATTGCTCCGGCGGCCAGCACCGCCGTCAGCAGATAACCCGCGTGGGAGATGCTGCTGAAAGCCAGCATCCGCTTGATGTTGGTCTGCGCCAGCGCCGACAGGTTGCCGATGACCATGGTGGCTACAGCGATTACCCATAGAATTGGCACCCAGACCGCTGAAACATCCACGAAGCCCCAGCCGAACAGCCGGATGAAGGCCGCCAGCGCAGCGGCTTTCGGTCCGGCGGACATCAGCGCTGTAACCGGCGTAGGCGAGCCTTGATAGACGTCCGGCGACCAAAAGTGGAACGGCGCGGCGGCTACCTTGAACAGCAGCCCCACCATGATCAGCCCGATGCCCGCGTAAAGAGGCACCGGCGCGGGATGCTCGGCGCCGAAGCCCTTGAAGGCGTCCGCGATTTCGGCGAAGTTCAGCTTGCCGCCGGTCGCGCCGTAGGTCAGGGCGATGCCGAACAGCAGGAAGCCGGTGGCGAACGCGCCTAACAGAAAGTACTTCAGGGCGGCTTCGTTGGACTTCCGCGATTCGGTTCGGATGCCCGCCAGCACGTACAGCGGGATGGACATGGTTTCAATGCCCAGGAACAGCGTCAGCAGGCTGCCCGCGGCGCTGAGTATCATCATGCCGACGGTTGACAGCAGGATGAGGCTGTAGTATTCGCCCACCCGGAAGTTCAGGCCTTTCAGGTACCAGCCGGAGATCAGGGTCACGAACAGGGCGATGGCAATCAGCAGCGTTTTCAGGAACTGGCTGACCAGATCGCTGGCGACCGCGCCGTTAAACGCGCCGCTGACGGGCGGGTCAATGAGCACCGACACTATGCCCGCCACCAGCAGGCCGATGACGGCGATTATTTGGATCGCCCGCTCATCGCGGGTAATCAGGACTTCAACTAAAATCAGCGCCAGCGCCAGCGCGAGGGTGATCGCTTCCGGCGCGAGCGCAGTCAGGTCGTAAGGGTTGAAGGACATGGGTAGTGTATGGTTAAAAAGCTATTGTAAAGGCGAAAGGGGGTGTAAAATCTATCCGAAAAACAACGTAGATTATTATGCAGTAAATGCTTCGTCGAGTATTCCAAATCTCTGACCGTTTCCAGATTTAAATCCACCGCTTCCCGCAGCATTTCAAAGGCTTCCTGCGGTGTGGCTCCGATTATGGAAACTCCTGGTTCCGGGTAAGAAGAATAAATTGATCTTCTATCTGACAGATTGAGGCTTGGGAGTAATCGGCTTCCAGATCCGGCTTGACTGATTCTGCGTTAAAATATCGCATAAATAAACGGCGCCACCGCCGATCCTTCCGACAGCACGATCAACAGGCTGAGCAGCAGGATAAACAGGATTATCGGCGTCAGCCACCACTTCTTGCGGGTCTTCAAGAAGTCCCACAACATCCCCAGTTTACTTCTAGCCATCTATCTATCTCCAAATTGCTGTTATCACGGAACCATGCCCGGTAGCCCTGGACTCCGTGCCCGCGTTATTGTGGTGCAGGATGTCCTCCCCCTGCACTTTCACCGCAGGGGGAGGACCCCCTGCGGCACGAAAAGCTGGATTCCAGCTTTCGCTGGAATGATGCGTTTGGAAACGCTGGAATGATGCGTTTGGAAACGCTGGAATGATGCG
>CAZCEM010000057.1:0-2650 GCA_964497555.1 uncultured bacterium | reverse complement strand
AATGATGCGTTTGGAAACGCTGGAATGATGCGTTTGGAAACGCTGGAATGATGCGTTTGGAAACGCTGGAATGATGCGCCTTCGTGTTTTCTGAACTTTGCATTCTGCATTTTACATTCTGCATTCTGCATTCTGCATTTTGCATTCTCCCTTATGCATTTTACATTCTGCATTCAGTACGGCTTATCCGCCCGCGACGTCGGCCCGTCCGGCTCCACAGCTTCCCAAAATGTAGCCTCGCTGGACTTCCATTTCAACTTAAGCGAATCCTTCCCCGCCAGTCGCATCAGAAAACCTACCGGCATGATCACAACAAAGAACGTGAGCGTCAGCACCACGTAGGTCATGCCAATGGATAACACTCTGGCAAACGCCATCCACGCCTTCTTGATGGGCGCCAGGACCATCGGCACCGCCAGTCCGCTCACCAGAAAGAACGCCGCGATCCCGAATAACCACCAGAAACCTTCCCGCCCCCGCCACAGCATCAACCCGCCAATGAGCGCCAGCGGCACCGCCATGACCAGACCGAACTTCCGCAGCTCGGAGTTTGATTTTTTCATGTATGAGAAACCTGTGTTGACAACTTCTATTGCCTTGGAGGGCGGACTTTCAGTCCGCTCTTGCGTCGCAAGACGCATCATTCCAGCGAAAGCTGGAATCCATGAACCGGATTATAGGCGCTTATAATTGAATACAATGCGCTCAAAAGACTGGATTCCAGCTTTCGCTGGAATGATGCGTTTGAAAACACTGGAATGATGCATCTTTGGTGCATTCTGCATTCTGCATTCTGCCTTAGTCGAGCTGATACTGCGCCCGCCAATCCTCGTCGTCCTTCAGAGGCTCCTGCTCTTCCTTCAACAGAATGAAGTCCTCCAGCGCCAGCGCGTCCATCTCGGTGCGCATGAAGCATAGATAGGCGTCCTTCGGTGAACACACGATGGGCTCGCCGCGCACGTTGAAGGAGGTGTTAATGATAATCCCGTACCCGGTCAGCTGCTTGAACTCGCTGATGACTTCATGGTATCGCGGATGATCCCGCACATCGACCGTCTGAATCCGGGCCGAATAATCCACATGGGTGATGGCGGGGACGTCGCTGCGGGGCACGTTCAGCTTGTCGATGCCGAACAGCTTCTCCTGCTCAGCGGTCATAGCTAATCTCCGCTCCTCTCGCACTGGCGCCACCAGCAGCATGTAAGGCGAAGGTCGGTCAAGGTCAAAGTACTCCGACACGTCCTCCACCAGACACGACGGTGCGAATGGTCGGAACGATTCGCGGTACTTGATCTTCAGATTCATCACCGACTGCATGGTGCGGCTGCGCGCGTCACCGATGATGCTTCTGGCTCCCAAAGCTCGCGGTCCGAACTCCATCCGTCCGGAGAAGAAGCCTACCACCTTCTGATTCGCGATGAGTTCCGCGACTTTGACCGGCAGTTCCTCGGGTGAGTAACAGTGGTATTTATATCCTTTCTTTTCCAGCCACTGCTTGATGCTATCGTTTGAATATGCCGGCCCCAGATACGACCCGCGTTGAGAATCGCGCTTCGCTTCCGGGTCAGTCTGGCGGGGATTATCCAGATGATGATGCCAGGCGAACAGGGCTGCTCCCAGCGCGCCGCCCGCGTCCCCCGCGGCCGGTTGAATCCAGATATCGTCGAAGACGCCTTCCCGTAGGATTTTCCCGTTGCCCACGCAGTTCAAAGCCACTCCGCCCGCCAGGCACAGATACTTCTCGCCGGTTTCGCGTCGGACGTGACGAGCCATACGCAGCATGATCATCTCGGTGACGTCCTGCACCGACCGCGCCAGGTCCATTTCCTTCTGGGTCAGGGTTGATTCCGGCTTCCGCGGCGGTCCGCCGAACAGTTCGTCGAAGGCCCGCGAAGTCATGGTTAACCCTTGGCAGTAGTTGAAGTACTTCATGTTCATCCGGAACGAGCCGTCCTCGCGCAGATCGACGATGTTATCGAGGATGGTTTGGACGTACTTCGGCTCGCCGTAGGGCGCCAGGCCCATGACTTTGTACTCACCGGAATTGACTTTAAAGCCGGTGTAATAGGTGAACGCGGTGTAGAGCAGTCCCAGACTGTGCGGGAAATGCAATTCATACCGCAGATCGACCTTGTGGTCGTGCCCCACGCCCCAGGAGGCGGTGGCCCATTCGCCCACTCCGTCCATGGTGATGATGGCCGCCCGCTGAAACGGGGAGGGGTAAAACGCTGAAGCCGCATGCGACTGGTGATGCTCCGGGTACAGTACGACGCCGGAATAGCCGGTCTCCTTCTTGATGAGATCGTCCATCCACAGTTTCTGCTTCAGCCACAGGGGCATAGCTTTCCAGAAGGACGCGATCCCCGCCGGAGCGAAGGCCAGATAGGTCTCCAGCAGCCGCTCGAACTTGATCCAGGGCTTGTCGTAAAAGGCGACGTAGTCCAGCCCGGATGAGTCGATGCCGGCTTCCTTCAAGCAGTAAGCCACCGCGTTCACGGGGAAGCGGTGGTCGTGTTTCTTGCGTGTAAAGCGTTCTTCCTGCGCGGCGGCGACGATCTCGCCGTCGCGGATCAGCGCCGCAGCGGAGTCGTGGTAGAACGCCGAAAGGCCCAAGATGTTCGTTGTTTTACCAGACCTGTCCAAAATAAAA
>CAZCEM010000056.1:0-9444 GCA_964497555.1 uncultured bacterium | reverse complement strand
AATTGTCATGGTGGCTTCCCCACCACGGAACTTGAAAATACCCCCCTTTGTATTTCCCCCTGCAAGCAGGGGGGAAAAGTCGGGCGAGACGCCCGACCTACGCGTTAAGAGGGCGCTAATTTCTGGGAAATAATACGCATTCGCGCAGAACATCAAATGCTCAGAAGAAAATGCACCCCTTAATAATAACATGGCTCAGGATATCCGCACTCTCCAGTTGAAAACTTTACAGTCGCAGGCTGAGGACACCCTGTGACCCCTTAACGCTTAGTTGCGATAAATTTTAAAAATCTGGGAAAAAAACATACGTAACAGTTGACAATTGTACGAATGTATAGTATTATTACCTTCGAGCAATGACTAAACATAAGGAGATAGACATGGGAAATCCCGTGGTTCACTTTGAGATCGCTGTAAGCGACCTCCAGAAAGGCCGGCAGTTCTACGGCAACTTGTTTGACTGGAAAATACGCGACTGTGAAAAGATGCCGTACTGTCTAATCGACACCGGCTCGGAAAATCTCGGCGGCGGTCTGTTTCAGGTCGGTGAGCTGGAAAACTACAAGCCTTACGCAACCTTCTACGTAGAAGTCGAGAACGTAGCCGCGTATCTGGAAAAGGCAGCAGCCCTAGGCGCGAAGCCGGTCGTTCCACCCACCGACATCTCAGGCGGCACCTTCGCATTGTTTCTCGACCCCGACGACAACCTAATAGGGCTGTGGAAAAATGCGTCGGAAGCCTTACAGGTGAGCTGATCCCTTCTGTGAGAATTTAAACACAAAGTGCTCGAAGAACACAAAGAAGAAAGTTGTTCTTGGCACGCGGGTCTTTCGTTGCCAGCAACAAGCGACCAGCAACCAGCAACAGAAAACCAAGATGCGGTACGAACGGTTTCAAGAGCAAATCGAAGTAATTGCCCATTTCACCGGCGCGGGAATTAAACCCCTCCGATTCCTATGGCGCGGAGTGGCGCACCCCGTTGACCGAGTGCTGGGGCGCTGGATCACATGGGATGGATTGCGTGAATGCCGCCATTTCGCTGTCAGCGCCGGTGGAGTGGGCAATTGCGAGATAGCTCTCCACGTCGAAACCATGAGCTGGAAACTTGAGTCGGTCGCCATAGACAGTTGAATGAGGAACCATCCGGCTCCTCTTCAACTGTATGTGGGGGCGCGTCCATTCTATCCATTGCATCTTTTTCTGGAGCGATAATCCTAGTGGATCCACCTCGCGGACTCAATGAGCGCCAGGCGCCGCTGACTCCGGCGGCACTGGATCCCGGCTGCACGCCGGCTGAAGCCCTCCGCCCCCGAACCTTCCTGCACGTCGATATGGATGCCTTCTTCGCGTCGGTGGAGATTCGGGACAATCCAGCCTTGAAGGGCAAGCCGGTAGTGGTCGGCGGCAGCTCCGGCAAAGGCGGCGTCGTAACCACCGCCAGCTACGAAGCCCGCCGCTACGGTCTCCACGCCGGCATGTCGGCGATGGAGGCTCGCACCCTCTGCCCCAGCGCCATCTTCCTCCCTGTCAACGGCGCGAAATACGTCTATATCTCCACTCAAATAATGAGTGCTCTTCAACAGTTCTCTCCTTCGGTGCGCACGCTGTCGGTCGACGAAGCCTCGCTGGAGATAACCGGCTGCCAGAGGTTGTTCGGCTCCTTTGAGTCGTTAGGCCGGAGACTGAAGGAGTGCATCAGCAGCCGCTTCCGCCTGCCTTGCACAGTGGGACTAGGACCCAATCGTCTGGCAGCAAAGATGGCCGCCAACCTCGGCAAGCCGGACGGGCTGTTGATATTAACTGAAAATACCGCGGCGGAGGCCTTCGCCCCGCTGCCGGTGACCAAGATGGTCGGCATCGGCGACTCCACCGCAGTTGCCCTTCAACGTCTGGGCATAAGAACACTTGGTGAATTGTCAGATTTCCCGGAAGACCTGCTGCGAATTCATCTGGGCCTTGTCGGTCCCAACCTGAAGCGCATGGCAAAGGGCGAATGGGCGGGAAGGATGCGGCTGGATGATGAAGTGGGTCCTGCGGAGCATTCGATGGGGCATCAGCGAACATACAGCGAATCCATCAGCGACATCCAGATATTGAAGTCGCGTCTGATAGCGCTGGCGGAGATGGTCGCTCGACGGCTGCGACGGGCGGAAGTGGTTGGTAAAGTTCTGACGCTCACGTTGAGATACACCGACTTTCGCACCCTCAACCATCAGGCGCGATTGCTTGAACCCACAGACGAAGAGGAGCTATTGATTGATTGCGGTTGGAGGCTGCTGGAAGAATTATGGGTGCCCGGCGCAGCGGTTCGGCTGCTGGGATTGTCGATGTCGGGGCTTAAGCCAAAAGCGGAAATTCTGCCCCAACTCGATGTCTTCACCTCTCGCAGCCGCTGCCGCAGCGAAAAACTGTATCAGGCAATGGACGCCCTCCGTGACCGCTTCGGCGAGCGAGTCATCGCGAGGGCTGGTGGGGAGAGATACAAGGAGAAACCTCGCGGATCCGGTCGTGGTGAGATTGTGCCCTTCGGACACCTGCGCAACGCGCAGAAGACCATCCCAGTATAGTTCCTATGAAAATAGCCCCTGAACGCGTAGGTCGGGCTTCCAGCCCGACTGCAGGGGATGGACGGGGTGGACAAGGTGGACAGCGGCTATTTTCATCCTTTGTTGCGCGGCTCGCAGCATGACGCTTCCTTTGAAAATAACTCCTGGGGAACGCGTAGGTCGGGCGTCTTGCCCGACAAATAGCAGTGCGACAGGCTTCAGGCTATCGAGGCAGACTGAAAGTCAACCCTCCAAGGCAGAAAAGGCCTATTCGTTTAATTCCCTCTTTCACGCCCCTTCAGACCGTTAATCACCAGGAAATCCTCCGTCACGTCCCGTTTCCGTTTGTAAGAGTAACCACGGAACTCCTCGATCTTCATGGCCTCGTCAACTTCCAATGTGATGAACACGCGGTTGTTCCACATGATCTTGGCAATGCGGCTGCCCAAGCCGCCGGACAGGAATTCCTTGACGACCGGATTCACCACCAAACCCAGCCGGCGCTCGCCGGTTTGGGAGGCAAAGCGCTTAATCCACCGTTCCAGCGTGGTTACCGCCGTTTCCATCGAAGGCACTAATCCGGTGCCGTCGCAATGAGGACAAGGCTCCCGGAAGGTGTACAGCAGCGATGGTCGGATGCGCTGCCGGGTCATCTCCATCAGACCGAAGGGGCTGATGGGCGCGATGTCCCACTTAGCCCTATCCATGCGCAGCTCCTTGCGCATCTCCTCAAACACCCGCTGGCGGTTGCGCTCCTCCCCCATGTCGATGAAGTCGATGACAATGATGCCGCCCATGTCGCGCAATCGCAGTTGACGGCAGATTTCCTTGCAGGCGCGCAGGTTGACCTTCAGCGAGTTGTCTTCATGGTCCTTGCGCCCCATGAACCGCCCGCTGTTCACGTCAATGGCGGTCAGGGCTTCAGTTTGGTCGAAGAAGAGATAGCCCCCGCCGGTCAGCCAGATCTTGCGCGTGAGGCTCTTCTCGATTTCAGCTTCAATGCCGTATTTGTCAAAGATTGGCAGTTTGTCGCTGTAAAGTTTAATTTTTTCAACCAAGCTGGGCGCTACGTCCTGCACGTATTTGACAATTTCCCGGAAGTGCTTGCGGCTGTCCACCATCAAGCTGTTGACTTCCGGGGAGAAAAGGTCGCGAATGACCGACGACGCCATCGACATGTCCCGGTAGATCAGCCCGGGACCCTTCTGGCTTTTAAGCATCGTCAGGATTTTATTCCAATTCTTCAGGCATCGGTCGAGGTCGGTCTTGAGCGTCGATTCAGATTTGGTCTCCGCCAGGGTGCGGATTATCAGTCCGAATCCCTTTGGACAAATGCGTCCGGCGATCTGTCGCAGCCGCTTTTTCTCAGGGAAACTGCGAATCTTCCTCGATACGCCGATGTAGTTCTCATTGGGCACCGTAACCAGAAATCGGCCTGCCAGCGAGATTTGAGAACTGACTCGAGGACCCTTCCTGCCAATTTGCTCCTTGACGACCTGAACGAGAATCTCCTGACCGACCTTCAAATTCGCTCCATCCCAGCGGCGTCGATGCTCGCGCGCTTCATCTTCCTCTTCGCCCAGCACCTGCGCCAATTCATTGCCGGTGCCTATGTCGGAAAAATGCAGGAAGGCGTCCTGCGACCAGCCAATATCGATAAAAGCGGCCGACATCCCCACCATGACTTTGCGGACAACGCCCTTATGAATGTTACCGACCATCCTCTCATTTTCTGGTCGTTCAACGAACAACTCAACTAACTGGTCGTCCTCAAGCAGAGCAATCCTCGTTTCGCTGGTGGTTGAATTTATAACAATATCTTGCTTCATCCCGTACCCAATCGGGATTTTAACCCGATTTATTAAATTGTTGTCAAATCAAAGTGACGCTTGCGGGCCCCCCTGCGTCTTCTTTTGACGGGATGCGGTCTCGCCGATTACTAAAAAAATCCAATATCTCGGCTGGTTTCGGAAAATGAGCCCCATCCCTGCAAATAGTTGCATACACGATATTGCCGGTACGATTGACCTCGAATCCTCTGAGCCAGCTCGGGCGGTCTGACTCCATATCGGATTCGTCAATAATCCCGGTCGTCAAGGGAGCGGTCAGCTTGATTCGATAGCACCGCTCCCGGTCTCCCCCCTCCGGTTCGGACTCGCCTTTTTTATGTATTGCCGGCTTTAACGCCAGCGGTCGGAGCCCCTTCGGTAGTTCCTTCTGCAGACGGCTGCGCCATTCGTCTGGATCCATTTCACAGGTAGTTTGAAATTCAATCCAGGTTTTACGAGCGCCAACGCCCAACGGCAGCGCGGGGCCGAAGCTCACCTGCGGCCGCGGATTGAATCCCCTCGAGTGCGCCAGCGGCGCCCCGGCGCGCTGCAAGCCGCACTCAACCGCCCGCATCACATCAAGATGGCCGAGATACCGCATCCGCCTCAGCTTCGTGAACTCCAGCCGGTAGCGCCAGCGCGGTTCGACCGCGGCTGCTGGTGTCCATACCCCGGAGTCGATTTTTCCCCCTCCCTCGTTTGGCTGCACGTCGCAGCTTTTAAGACTAATCTCGTCCGCCAGCCGGTCGCTTACCCGTGATGACTGAAAATAGTCGCAGATATTCATTAAGCCGCACTGGGCGCAGTCTTCCCGACAGTCAGGCGTTCGCTCAGCGGCTTCAGCGCGGGCGATTTCAATCTCTCGGAATCTTGGTGTCAAGCCTTTGGAAATGTGATCCCAGGGGAGAATGTGATTGTCCTTCAACTTCCCCACCGAAGACTGCCAGTCCGGCAGGTTTCTCTCCAACGCTTCGAACCAACGGTTGCGGGAAAATTCGCTGTCCCAGGCTTCAAATCCGGATCCGGCTTCAGCGACCTCTTCTATCACCCTCGCCATCCGTCGGTCGCCCCGACACAGCGCGGCTTCTACTAAGCTTTCCTGGGGATCCCTCCAGGCCGCATCGACGCCCCGCCCGCGTAAATCGGCTATCAGCCGCATCTGACGCTTAAGGAGCAACTCCACCTCCACGTAAGCCTCACGCTCGAAAACGCTGAACGGCTTGGGGATAAACGACGACACTGACACATGAAGAGACTTGCCGCGAGGAATTTGACGTCTCAGCCGAAACAACAGGTCTGCGCCCTCGGCGACGTCGCTGTCCCGCTCGGTCGGCAGTCCGACCATGAAATACAGTTTCACCCCGCGCCAGCCGTGCCGGAAAGCGCGAGCTACGGCCTCGAACAACTCCTCCTCGCAGAGTGACTTATTTATGACGGAGCGCAGGCGTTCACTGCCGGCTTCCACCGCGAATGTCAAGGACACCTTGCGCCCGCCGGTGTCCAACGACGCCATCTCCTCCGTGAACGATCCTGGGCGCATTGAGGGGAAAGACACCGTCGCGCGACGTTCGGACAGCGCTTCGACAAGCTTTGGAAACAGAAAGCGGCAGCCGCCGTAGTCCGAGGTCGAAAGCGACAACAAACCCACCTCGTTCCAACCGGTGGAGTCGAGACCGGTTAAAACCTGCTCGATGACCTCAAGCGGATTTCGTTCGCGCACCGGTCGGTTTATCATACCGGCTTGACAAAACCGGCAGCCCTGCGAACAGCCCCGCATGATTTCGACGGTCAGACGGTCATGTGCCGCCGCGATATTAGGAACATAAGGACGGTCGGGGTAGTACACTCGCTTCAGTCGAGGCGTCACCCGCGCGCGGATGGTCGGATGTGCGCCGCTTTCAGTCTGCAATCGCCGCCGCGGGTCGCCAGGCTGTGAGTAGAAAGCTGGAGCATACATCCCTTCCACGCACGCCAACCGCTGCCATTTCTCACGGCGGTCAGCCCGCCTAAAATCCCTGTCCATCAACAGCGCTGCCAGTTCCGGCACAACTTCTTCGCCGTCGCCGACAACAAAGGCGTCGAAGAACAGCGCGACCGGTTCCGGATGAAACGCACAGGGACCTCCGCCAATCACAAGTGGATCGTCGAGCCTTCTATCGGCTGCGTACCTGGGAATCCCCGCCAGATCGAGCGCCTTGACCACTCCCGGATAATGAAGCTCGGTTTGAAGAGTAATGCCGATCACGTCGAAAGTGTTCAGAAACCGCCCGCTTTCCAGCGAGTACAGCCGTCGTTTTCCCCGCCGGAGGAAAAGCTGCATGTCCTCCCAAGGCAGGTACGACCGCTCGCAAGCCACGCCGGGGATCTGGTTGAAGAGATGATAAAGAATTTGAAAGCCGTAGTACGAGACGCCCAATTCATACAGGTCCGGGAAAAGCAGGCAAACCTTCAGTTCAGCGTCAGCCGACGGCTTTATTGAATTAACTTCGCCTCCAGTGTATCGACCCGGTTTTTCGCAGGGGATTCCGGCAAGTTCGGAAATAGAAAATCTCTCGCGCTTCAACGAAGCCCTCTGGATCCGCTCTGCAACATCAGAAATTTACTATCCAATGTAATTTGCCAACACTCGATAACGTTCGATCCCCGTTGTAGCTGGGTTTGGCGAAACCTGATAGTTAAACACCTGTTCCCCGTCCGACCAGGCAAACCCCACTTTTAGCTTAGCGCCGGACAATTCGCAGCAGAATGCTGTCAAAGGATTGTACCGCGGTGACAAATCCACCGCCATCTCAATGTTAAGATTTCGCAGTTTCTCCTTCAACGCGCGCGAAGGGATTCCGAAAAAGCTGAAATCCTCCCGGCGCAGCAGGTGTCTCTCCACTCCATCGGGAATCTCACCCGTATAATCCGTCGGCGACACCACAATTATATCAATGAGGGGGAATCTCGTCCGCAGCCTGTCAATAATCATCTGCAGCGACTGCTCATCCAAACCTGACACCGGCAGACATATCAGGCATCTGTGAATCCCCAGCCAGCATTCGTTAAGCGAAAACAATCCTAAACCGCGCCTGCGAACCAGCATTCTAAGCGCCAGAGTCAGCATCTTCCGTCGAACAGCATTTCGCAGTCTCTTAAACATCCTCAAAAACCCCGTTCTCGCGCACTACCTTTATCCGGACAATTCGCTTGCCGCGGACCTCATCGACGATAAAGCGGAAGTTGTTATAATCGAACGCCCGCCCCTTCTTGGGCACTACCCCCAACTGGCTGAACATGAAGCCCGCCATCGTATCGTAGGCTTCGCTTTCGGGGACAATTTCCTGAGCTTCAATCTTGTTGAAGTCGTCGATGCCGAAGCGACCATCGACCAGCAGCGTCTTCTCATCCAGCCGCCGGGTCATTGGCTGCTCGCTGTCGTACTCATCTTGAATCTCGCCGACGATCTCCTCGATGATGTCCTCCATCGTCACCAGACCGGCGATGCCGCCGTATTCATCCACCACCATCGTCATGTGGATCCGCTTGGTCTGCAGCTCGCGCAGCAGGTCGTCGATCTTCTTCTCCTCAGGAACGAAGTGAGCGTCCCGAAGCAAGTCCTTGATCTTGAAGGCTCTCGGATTGTGAACCACCGCCAAAAGGTCTTTGGCGAACAATAGTCCGATTACATTATCAATCGTGTCCTCATAAACCGGCAGCCGCGAATGTCCCTTATCGACGACAGTGTTGAGGATTTCATCGAGAGGCGTGTTGACGTCCAGAAAGACGATGTCGATCCGCGGCACCATAATTTCACGAACCAGAGTGTCGCCGAACTCAAAAATCTGGTGAATCATGCGTCGTTCGTCGAGTTCCAATTCGCCGCGCTCATGACCCACCTGAACCAAGGCTCGGATTTCGGACTCCGACATAGCCTGAAAGCCCTGCTGTTCCAATCCCAACAGCTTTGACATCGAGACCGTCAGCCAGGCGATGGGTTTGGCGAGCGGATACAAAACCACCCGCATAATCAGAACGGCGTTGGCAGAGGAGACCGCCCACTGCTCCGAGCTGCGCAAGGCGAGGAATTTGGGGATCAATTCCGCAAAGAAGAGAATGACCGCCGACATCACCACCACTTCGACGATCACGGCGAGATTGATGCTGCTGTAAAACAAATCCGCCAACTGGGCGGCGATGAGGGCGGCGAGAGCGGCAGCAGCGGTGTTCGCAATGGTGTTTCCCGTCAAAATCATCGCCAGCAGCAGACGGGGACGGTCCATCAACCTCGCGGCATGGCGGGCGCGAGGATCCTGGGATTCCCTCAGCCGATCAAGGGCTCCGCGGCTGAGGGAGAAGTAGGCGCTCTCAATACTGGAGAAGAAAGCCGAGAACGCCAGTAAAAGCACCACCGCCGCAAGACTTAACCAAAAATCAATATCCACCTACCTACCGAAATATCACGGTCTTTACCAATCTCTCCCCGCGCTCGAGCATAGCCGACAGGGAGGCATCATTCTCATGCTGCCATCCGCATAGATGGAGAAAGCCATGAGCAACCAATCTAAGAATTTCAACCTCTATCGAATCGCCGCATTCGGCAGCTTGAACTGCAGCTCGTTCGCGGCTGATGTAAATGTCGCCTTCCACTTTTTCCGATGTTTGGGAAACCGTCGATAAACCGGAAGCATCCCCGCCCTGCTCCTTTTCAACTGTGTGAGATTCATCCGCTAGGTTAAAAGAGAGCACATCCGTCGTTTCATTCTTGTTTCGGAAGGAGCGATTAAGTTTGCGCAGCGCATTATCATCGGCGATGATGATGTTCAGGAGTCCGCATTTACGACCTTCCGCAACCGAAGCTTTATGGAGCATTCGTAAAATCGTCCGGCCCAGTTTGGCGCTGCCCGGAACAATATCGTAAAAAACCGAAACCTCGCCTTTGGATACTTCATAAGTAACATCGGCGTCAGCATTTGTATCTTTCATAACCGCTCTCTCCGGCGTCGTTGTTTCTTCGTGTGATATACTTAGGATTTGCTGAAAAACTCCCGATTTTTTACTGTTTGCTGCTGTTTTTTGGTTTGAACTCC
>CAZCEM010000055.1:0-9481 GCA_964497555.1 uncultured bacterium | reverse complement strand
AGACTTTCAGACTTTCAGACTTTCAGACTTTCAGACTTTCAGACTTTCAAACTTAATACTTGCTCAGACGTCATCCGATCCGATCACCAGCGCGGTGTTGCCGCCGATGATGTCCACCACCTGCACTGACTTGCCGGTGGGGAGAGCTGCGCCGTTGGTGACGGCGTTCATCTCCTGCGTGGCGCCCTGCAGCACCAACTGAATGACGCCTGAACCCTTGCGGTCGCCGGGGACCGCCAGATACACGGTGCCTATTTTACCGACAGCGTTGGCCAAGCGGGTGGTGCCGGTCTCGGTCAGCTTCGATAACATATAGAACACCCAGCCGATGATGACGGTGGTTATCAGACCGGCGATGATGCCGAGTATAACGCAGATGAAGCTGGGCACGCCCAGCTTGGAGAAAGCCAGCCCCGTCCAGCCGAACATCATGAGGAAGTAAATAAGGTTGCGTACTGAGAAGAAGGTGAAATGATCGAGAAAACCACCTGAATCGTCCAAAGCCAGGTCGGCCATAGTCGAGTCATCGACGTTGTGGTGCGAGCCGATACCTGTGAGTTCGAGGATGAATTCCACGAGGGTCAGAAGCGAAAAGGGCAGCGCAAATGCCACAAAGATCCTTTCCACGCCCGACAATGAAGCCCACCAATCGCCCATGGGAAACCCCCACAAGTGAATTAAGAATTAAGAATTACCGAAGTTGAAAAGGTTGAGCGCGTTGACGTAGGGGCGAAGCTTGAGAGTCTTACCGATAATTCGATTTTTCACCCATTTCGAACCTCGTGGCATCATTCCAGCGAAAGCTGGAATCCATGCCGCAAGCTGTATATCCTTATGAATATAGGACATACCATCCGAAGACTGGATTCCAGCTTTCGCTGGAATGATGTGTCTTCGGCGCATCTCCGAATTATCGGACAGATTCTTTCAGTCCGCTCCTTGTCGAGCGAAGCTCAACATTTCCCCCTGCCTGCAGGGGGGAATTCAAGGCGGGAAACTCCTTAATTCACAGCAGATGAAGCGGATTACGCAGATTTTCAAACAGCTTGAATCGTGATGGTCATCTGTTTAATCTGGTTAATCTATTGTGAATCAAGAAGATGAACCTTCACAACAGGTTAAACGGATGTCTGAGCTTGCGGCGGAATGAGGCGCTCCCAACAATCTCTGTGACCAAGGATAGGTTGTCGTCTTAATATAAACAGAATGCAAATTAGATTTAACCCTTTTAGGACAAACCGTCAAATACTGTGTCATCTCGGCAGTGATTCCGATATATCCTCAAAATCCGCATCTATTATCTCTTCCTTGCTAAAATCGAATGACGCTCGGTTTTTCCGCCAAGACCGGTACTTGTCCAAATCCCCGCCAATAAGCTTCAACGCCAGCGCCAGCACCAGCGCGTCGTCGATGAAACCGATTACCGGCAAGAAATCGGGGATAATATCGATCGGATTGATGAAATAGAGCAGCGCTGCTGCCACCGCGGTTATTGTTCCCCACGGAACGTCTCGGTATTCTCCTTTGACGAAATCCCTCAGCAGCGCCGCCATATCGCGGATATCCGTCCAGATCGCAGCGAGCGCCGCGGGAGGCGCATTGTTGAGTTTATGTATCTTGCGGGCGCCTTTTTCAGCAGCGTACTTGACGTCGTCGGAATCAACATTTTGACGCTTCGCATTAAACCACCCGCGGGCTTGATGTTGTTCGTTTCCTTTGAACTCTTTCAAGCGTCAACCTCGTCCCAGGTCTTTTTCGAGTTCTTCAACCTGATCGGGCGACAGCAGGGGCAATCTCCGCCCCTTCTGCTGCGCGAGAATCAGCTTGCTCTCCTGTATCAGATGGTGCAGGATGTTTTCCAGCGGTGCGTCGTCGGGCAACTGGTCAAGTATCCGACGGATGATTTCTTTGTTAGTTTCCATGGTCACCGAAACGTTCTTTTTATGGAGATTCATAGCAGAAAAAACGGATTAAACAGATAATCCTTAGATGATGCGATCTGTTCTACCATCTGCTTAATCTGCTTCATCTGCTGTGAATCAAACGATGCGCGGGCACGGTATCCCGCCCTGCTGAAACCTTTCTTTGGAGGGCGGTCGGGTTCGGAAACACGACCTACGCCCAAAGCCTAATAATTATCAATCTGCGCCCGCTGCAGCCGGCCCGAGAAATCTACGTAGGCAGTCTTGACTTCACTGTAGAACTCGAACACCGTCCAGCCGCCTTCGCGGTGGCCGTTGCCGGTTTCTTTGACGCCGCCAAAGGGCATGTGACACTCAGCGCCGATGGTAGGCCCGTTGATGTAAGTGATGCCGGCTTCGAAGTCGCGGATGGCTCGGAACGCCAGGTTCACGTCGCGGGTGTAGATGGACGATGACAGCCCGTAGATGCAATCGTTGTGAACCCGCAGGGCTTCGTCGAAATCCTTGACCTTCACCACGGACAACACCGGCCCGAAGATTTCTTCCTTGAAGATGCGCATGTTCGGGGTTACGCCGGTGAAGACGGTCGGCTTATAGAACCAGCCCTCGGCGTTGACGCCGGTGACGTCCGGCTCGCCGCCGCAGCGGAGCTGCGCGCCTTCTTGCAGACCGATCTTGACGTAGGCGTCATCGGTGCTGCGCTGGGCTTGGTTGATGGCGGGGCCGACCTTGTTCTTCGGGTCCAGCCCGTCGCCGACGGTCAGCTTAGACGCCGCATTCAAGAGCATATCGACGAATTGGTCATGAATCTTCTCGTGCAGAATTAAGCGGCTAGTAGCCGTGCAGCGCTGCCCGGTGGTGCCGAACGCGCCCCACAGCACGCCGTCCAGAGCCAGTTCCAGATCCGCGTCGTCCATGACGACCAGACCGTTCTTGCCGCCCAGTTCCAGCGACACCCGCTTCAGCATGGCGCCGGCCTTGGAATTGATCTCCTTACCCACCAGCGACGAACCGGTGAAGCTGATGAGGTTCACGTCTGGATGATTGACGATGGCGTTGCCGACCGTTCCGCCGCCGCCGTTGACCACATTGAACACGCCCTTGGGCACGCCGGCTTCGGTGAGGATTTCCGCCAGATGATTAACCGTCAGCGGGGTATCCGACGCGGGCTTGATGACTACAGTATTGCCGCACAGCAGAGCGGGCACGGCTTTCCAGCAGGGGATCGCCATGGGGAAGTTCCAGGGTGTAATCAGCCCGGCTACGCCGATGGGGATGCGGAAGGACATATTCCACTTGTTGGGCATTTCCGACGGCACGGTGTGGCCGTACAGGCGGCGTCCCTCGGTGGAGGCGAAGTAGAAGGTGTCGATGCCTTCCTGCACGTCGCCGCGGGTCTCGGCCAGCACCTTGCCCATTTCGCGGGTCATGTCGCGGGCTAATTCTTCCTTGCGAGCCACCATGATGTCGCCGGCGCGCTTGAGGATAGCGCCGCGTTCGGGGGCCGGAACCAGCCGCCATTTCTTAAAGGCTTCCCGCGCGACGGCGACTGCGCGGTTGACGTCGCTGGCGCCGGACTTGGGGAACAGACCGATGACTTCGTTCCAGCGCGCCGGGTTGCGGTTTTCGAACCACTGCCCGGAATCGGCGGGCACCCATTCGCCGTTTATGTAGTTTAAGTATTCTTTAGGCATTTATGTCTCCAGAAAAGGTTGTTGGATTTAGGATTGAGCGGAAAACAATAAAAGACTTCCGCTTCGTGTAATCATCATTGACTTATCATTATTTTATCATTCGATAGACTTTCTATTAACTTTCGCTTGACATTCGAAGGAAGATTGCCGCTATTATTCTTAGCTTATCCACCACGTGTGGACGGAGTACCGACGCCGTGCTGTTACAGTGTGGCGTCCGACGAGTTTTTCAGACTCACTCACCATGCGTGAGAAGATATATTTAGCCGTCCTTCGGGGCGGCGATTTCATTTATCAGTCAGATTAAACAATCATCAGATGGTTGTTTCAGGAAAAATGTTCCACATCTTTGAAATTGGAAATTCTCATTGGGAACAATTAACTCTAATCTATCACATAGAAAAGAGGCAGTCGGTGCTGAATCCAACAGCTCCGCGCAAACTTTCATGCTCTCCTCTATCGAGAGGAGTTCAGCTATTGTCATGTGAGCAAGAATGTCCCGTCGGCAATAAGCCCTGCCTCTAAACGCAGAGGACGCATGAAGAACCCTCTTCAATTCATCTATTGGTTCCTGCGGCCTGATGGGATATACAACCCCCGGATGTTCTTTCGATGCGCTGGGTTTATCGTAATAGAGCGTGAAAGGATCAATGCCTCTCAAGCTAACTTCGATTTCCCTTTGAAGCTCCGGGGTTACCTCTTCACACAAAGGATCAGAGATGGAAATATGTGCAGGATAGCATCTAAACGACCGGGGGTCGTATTTCATTCGCAGAGGTTCGATCTGTCTCAGTACCTTCTCAGGTGGAATTATGAGGATCAGACCAAGTCTGTATTCACGCTGCCAGTTTTCCCACGTTGATGTGTCTTCCACATAGTAACCCATTGGCAATTTCTGCTTTGAAAAGACTCAATCCGTTTGCAGGACAGATCTGCTGTTAGAAGGTTTTTTTTCCTCCCCACCAATTTTTCCCCCTTCGCTTCTTGACCTGAACCACTACTCAACATCACAATATAAGGTGCGTCCAAGGCGCGAACAACCTTTGCGTCCGTCGAAGGCGTCAAATTCAACCGAAACCAGGGAAACATCCGGTGTGAGCCGCTCTGATTTACACCTTAGATTCCATTGCCTGACGGCGATCCTTGTCGCGGCGGTTATCACCGCCCTGACGCTCGGCTGCGCGGCTGTTGGTCCTCCCGGCGGCGGCCCCGAAGACCGCGAAGCGCCGGTCATCGTGTCCACTGCGCCAGGCTTAGGCGAGGTGCGGGTTGATCCCGGCGCGGAGTTGCAGATAACCTTCAGCGAAGGCGTCAGCCACGCCTCGCTGGCCGAAGCGCTGTTTATCTCCCCGCCACCGTCTGAGAAGCCCCGCATCCGCTGGCGCGGACGAACCGCCTTCATAAAACTGCCGGAGGAACTGCCCCCCGACCAGACCGTCACCGTCACCATCGGCACCGGACTTAAGGACCAGAACAACAATGCCCTCGCCAACAGTTTCACCTTCGCCTTCTCCACTGGCGAGCGTATCGACGAGGGCCGCATCGAGGGATTGGTCTTTGCTGAGACCTCCGCCAAAGGCATGCTGGTCGGCTGCTGGCGAACCGATATTCCGCCGAACGACACCATCGGCATCGATCCATCTAAGAAGCCCGCGCCTTACGTCACCCAGGCAGGCGCAGACAACCGCTTCACTTTGCAACACCTGACGCCCGGCGAATATCGAGTGCTGACATGGAGCGATAAGAACAACGACCGGCTGTATCAGCCCGGCGTCGATGCCCTGGGCTTGCCTTGGCAAGACCTGCGGCTGAGCGCGGACAGCGCGGTCTCGCTGACCCTGTGGCCCTCGGTGCGGGATACCGGCTCGTTTAAACTGCTGCTGGCGGCCTCACCCGACCAGAGCCACATCAACCTACGCTTCAGCCGGACGATTACCATATCTCCCGAAAAATTAGCGCGTGAGTTTGTCATCCGCGATTCGCTTGCCGCGCTGTCGGTGATTGGCGCGTGGAAGGAAGCCCGCGATTCCAGTCGGATTGTCCTTTGGACCTCCCCTCAAACGCCCGGCAGCGTTTATCGTATTTATTTTCAAGGCGAGGAGGTCGGATCCGGTCTGATAGGCAAAGCCACTCCCGACAGCATTGGATTGGCAGTAAGCGCTTTCTATCCCGATAGAAACGACCGGGGCGTCCCCGAACAACCCGTCGGCTGGCTCGCCTTCAATGACGCGCTGGGCGACCTGGATTGGAAATCCGTGCTAAGCTTGACACACGCTGACAGCCTCTCAGTGCCGCTGTACGTCTTCCGTTCCGCGCCCAACCGCCTGACGTGGAAAACCTTGGAACCGCTCCCTGTCGGAGCGGCCTGTCGCTTGGAGATGGCGGCTTATGCGGTCACCGACGCGGCTGGCAATCCCCTGAAGGACTCCCTGTGGGTGAATACATTCTCCATTATCGATCCCGCGTCAACCGGCGAAATATCGGGCCGGATAATTGGCTGCAACGACCGACCGCTGCGGGTTGCGACGCGAGCTGTCCGAGGTCGGTCGAGCAGGGTGTACTCAATGGCGGTGGAAGCTGACGGAGCATACAAGCTCAGCTTGCTGCCCGCGGACGACTATCTGTTGTGGGCTTTCTGGGATCGAAACGCCAATGATTCCTTTGATTTTGGGGCTCTGGAACCTTTTGAACCGGCTGAGCGTTTGACAGTCTGTCCTGATACCGTCACCGTGCGGGCGAGGTGGGAATCGAGCAAGATTGACTTTAATTTTTAAGCGAATGTCTAAAGCACCTCTAAAAACGTGATTTAAGTATATTTTTAGTCTATATTACAACGATGGGGGTAAAGGAAGAGGATAATGGAATGGCGACATTTGAGCTGAATCCGAACGCTCTGACAATTCGAAAAGCCGCCCTCACGACCGTCGCGCATCTGGGATTGGTGGCTGCGGCAATACTGCTTCCGGCAGCCGCTCATTTGACGGGCGCGCCGGTTCGCTGGCTGCTGCCGATGCACTGGCCGGTGATTCTGGCAGGCTTGATGCTGGGCTGGCGCAGCGGTCTGCTGGTGGGTTTGCTCGCGCCCGCGACGAATTTTCTCCTAACAGGCTACCCCCTGCCGATGGTGCTTCCCGCTATGACCGTCGAGCTGATGGTCTATGGTTTCCTCAGCGGTTTCTTGTTTCAGTGGCTGCATTGGAGGGGCTGGGCATCTGTCGCTGCAGCGGCGTTGGTCGGCCGAACCGCCTTCATCGCGGTTGTTTTGATCACCGGCGGCTATAAGGGAAGTATCGCTGAGTATCTGCCCGCGGCCCTGCTGCCGGGCTTAACTGCCGGCGCGCTGCAGGCAGCCTTGCTGCCGCCGCTGGCAAGACGATTGGCGGGGACGGGGGAGCGGCGATAGGAGCCTGAAAGTCCACCAGCCAAGACTGAATAGCATGTCTGATGCCCGTTGCCCGACGTTATACTCCAACAAACAACTTTAAGACTTTGAGCAGTTATCTCCAGCACGTTTACGCGGTCATCATGGCCGGAGGATCGGGAACGCGGTTCTGGCCCTTGTCCCGCGAGCGTTCGCCCAAGCAGGTGCTCTCGATAATCGGTTCCAACAGTCTGCTGCATGACACTGCTGCCCGTTTGTCGGGACTGATATCTGCTAAGAATATTGTAGTGGTCACCAGCCGCCAACAGGAAGATTTATTGACGCCGCATCTGCCAAAGATCGCCAGTTCCAACATGCTGGTCGAACCCTTGCCCCGCAATACCGCTCCCTGCATCGGACTGGCTGCGTTCCATATCCGCCGTCTGGATCCAAACGCTGTCATGCTGGTCTTGCCCTCCGACCACCGGATCCGCGATATGGCGAGGTTTCAGGAGATCGTGAGGAAAGGCGTCGAGGTCGTGCGGCGAAAGGACGCCCTGGTGACCATTGGCATCCCCCCCACCCGGCCGGCGACCGGCTACGGCTATATCCAGTTCGAACCAGCGGCCGAGAACCACCACGGTCTCGTTCACAAAGTCAAAACCTTTGCGGAAAAACCCATGCTGGAAACCGCAGTCCGCTTCCTGGCCGCGGGTGATTTTTACTGGAACAGCGGCATTTTCTTGTGGAGCATTTCGCGGATCCTGAGCGAGATGGAGGAACATCTGCCGGAATTGTATCAGCAGTTGAAGAATATTGACAGCGCGGTCGGCCGTCCCGAATATGAGAACGTATTATTGAATCGATACCAGCGGATTCGACCGATTTCCATCGACTACGGGGTGATGGAGGTATCACACACGCCTAAGTATATGTTGTCGGGAGACTTCGGCTGGAGCGACGTCGGAAGCTGGGATGAATTGTACCGCCTGATGCCCCATGACGCTGATGGACACGCGGTGCGGGGGAAAGCGGTGTTCCTCGATTCCCGCAACACGCTGATTCACTCGCCGGAAAAATTAACGGCGGTAATTGGCTTGAGCGACATAATGGTCATAAACACCCCTGACGCCACTTTGATCTGCCCCTTGAACCGAGCGCAGGACGTAAAACTCATAACCGAAAAACTCCGAAAAGAAGGATATAAAGAATCGCTGTAAAATTACACCAAAAGGCGGAACGGCTGGCGCACGAGCTGGAGGAGATAGCGGGGCGCATCTTTCCGGAAGTTCGCCGGGAAGCCGGTCGTTTTCAAAGCGGCGCGTGTGTTCTGCGGGGGACGCCGGTGTTCTTTTTAAACAGCAGCCAGCCCGCTGATGAGCGCATCGCGGCGTTGGCAGCCGCCATCGCTCGCTGCAACATCGAGAGCATGTACTTGAAACCGGCAATCCGCGAAGAAATTGAGCGTTATGCTCCCCAGGTTCATCAACTGTCGGACCATTAAGGAGACAGAATGGAAAGTAATATTTTGAAATTCTTTCCCTTGTTTGCTGATCTCAGTCCGGAAGAACTGGAGATGGTCAGCCAGAAAATGGTTGAACGCAAGTTCAAGAAAAACAATCTGATCATCTTTGAGGACGACGTCGGCAACAGCCTTTTTGTGATAAGAAAGGGACGGGTCAAGATATCTCACATCTCCAACGAAGGCGCTGAAGCCATCCTGGCGATCTTAGGGCAGGGGGATTTCTTCGGAGAACTATCGGTGATTGACGGATTGGGGCGGAGCGCGTCGGTTACCTCGATAGACGACGTCGAACTCATCATGCTCCGCCGGTCGGACTTCATTGATATTATGGAGCGGATTCCCAAGATAGCCATTTCACTCCTCAAGGAGTTAGCCGGCCGGATCCGCAAATCCGACAGCCAAATCCGCAGCTTGTCGCTGCAGGACGCCAAAGGGCGGATTGCCTCGACACTCATCCGCTTAGCGGAAGACATCGGCAAGATCCGGCAGGGTTTGATAGTCATTGAAGAGCTGCCGTTGCAGCGCGATCTGGCTTCCATTGCCGGCACCTCACGCGAAACCATCTCGCGAGTCATCAAGAAGTTTGAAGAGGAAAAGCATTTGAAGGTGGAGCACAACGCGTTGACCTTTAAAAACTTCAATGAGTTCAAAAGGTTATACACTTAAGACGTTCAATCGGATAAATCAGAAACAAGCGCCAAGCGCCAAGTAACAAGCGCTAAATTTTATACCGGAAGGCAGCGTCAGCGGGGTGGGAAGCTGTTTTCTTGGCGCTCTCGGCGTTAAGACTTTTAAAGAAGGATTGGCGCTCAAAGGACCGGCGGTTAAAAGTAAGACGCGGTTTTTTCCGTCCCTGGTGCCACGGGGGCGGGGAAAGCCGCGTTCTTTTTTCAATCTCATTCATCCGGCTTTAAATCTCTATCAAAATCCACCTTCCCAACCTCCCAACTTGCATACTTGCAAACTTGCAAACTTAAGA
>CAZCEM010000054.1:0-9481 GCA_964497555.1 uncultured bacterium | reverse complement strand
AGGGCGTCCACAACCTACAGCTGAGGCGATTTTCATCCTTCGTGGTGGGGCTGCCACCATGACAATTCCCGCGAAAGCGGGAATCCAGATTGAGAGTTTAATTTGCCTAATGACAAGCAGTTACAAGTATCATTCTGGATTCCTGCTTCCGCTGGAATGATGCGCCGTCGGCGCTGATAAGGATGAGATTGCTTCGCGGCCTGAGGCAGGCTCGCAATGATGGTCGGGTTCGGAGACCCGACCTACGACAAGCGTCTCGGTTGTCAACCGAGACGGTTAACCTACGCGTCCCCTAAGGGCTATTTTTGAAAGATAATTCATCTTATCTGAGCATAGTCATGAAACCGAGAGATAACGGAGATTGACTTATGGCCTAACTGAACCTAAATTTTTATTCGTCAAGCGACTTCAGCTTGGGCTTGATTTACATAACTCAATTTCCAGCCTCGCGCATGAAGATAGCTCTCGCTCAAATCAACACCACCATCGGCGATTTTAGCGGCAATGCCGACAAGGTCATCGCCGCCGCTCACCGCGCCCGCGACGCCGGCGCTGAACTATGTCTGTTCCCGGAGCAGTGCCTGCCCGGCTACCCGGCGCATGACCTTCTCGAACGGAAGAGTTTCATCGACGGCAATCTCGCTGAGTTAAACCGTGTCGCTCGGTCGCTGAACGGCATCGCGGCGGTGGTGGGATTCGCCGAGCCGCATTACAAGCAGGTCGGCAAGGGACTACACAACAGCGCCGCGCTTATCGACGACCGCCGCATCCTCTCAATTCACCAGAAATCGTTGCTGCCGACTTACGACGTCTTCGACGAACACCGCTATTTCGATCCCGCCGAGTCGGTCACGCCCGCTGAGTTTCACGGGAAAAAGCTCGGCATCACCATCTGCGAAGACGTCTGGAACGACCCCGACTTCTGGGCGCGCCGGTTGTACAACTTCGACCCCGGCACCGAACTCATCAAGCAAGGCGCGGAGTTCATTGTCAACATCTCAGCGTCTCCGTTCACACTGCTAAAGCGGCGGCTGCGGCGGCAAATGCTTAAAGCCTTCGCCCTGCACCATCGCGTCCCCCTGCTGTTCGTGAATTCCGTGGGAGGCAACGATGAGCTGGTCTTCGACGGATCCAGCCTGGCTATCAGCGCTGATGGGGAGACCGCCGCCCGAGCGCCAGAGTTCAAAGAGCACCTGCTGCTGGTCGATACTGACAAAATGACTCCGGATCCGGCAGGTGACGAATTCACCAGCGACGAAGAAGCTGCGTTGGAGGCCTTGACGCTGGGGACGCAGGACTACGCCGCTAAATGCGGTTTCAAGCGGGCGCTGCTGGGACTGTCGGGCGGCGTCGATTCAGCGCTGGTGGCGGTGATTGCGGCGCGGGCTTTCGGCGCGAAAAACACCACCGCCCTGCTGATGCCGTCGCCCTATTCCAGCCCCGGCTCGATAACGGACGCCGTCAAGCTGGCTGATAATCTAAAAATCGAATATCACGTCCTTCCGATAGGCCAAATCCTGGCTGCCTACCTGAAAGCCCTCCAGCCCCTCTTCGGCAGCGAGCCGTTGGGGCTGGTGGAGGAAAACCTGCAAGCCCGTATCCGCGGCAACCTGCTGATGGCTTTCTCCAACCGGCAGGGGCACCTGCTGCTTTCCACCGGCAACAAATCCGAACTCGCCACCGGCTACTGCACCCTCTACGGAGATATGGCTGGCGGGCTGGCCGTTCTGTCGGACATCCCCAAGACCATGGTCTATCGTCTGTCGAATTTAATCAACCGCGACGGCGAAATTATTCCCCAAGCCATCATTGACAAACCCCCCTCCGCTGAATTGCGTTTTAACCAGAAGGACACCGACTCGCTGCCCCCCTACGACCAACTCGACGCCCTCCTCGACCGCCACATCCTCGAAGGATTCGACCACCGCGCCTTAGTGAAAGCCGGTTTCGATCCAGCAATGGTCCAGTCGGCGCTGGATATGGTGACTCGAAGCGAATACAAACGCCGTCAAGCTCCTCCCGGCATCAAGATAACCTCCAAAGCCTTCGGTGTCGGCCGCAGGATGCCGCTGGCGCAGCGATGGCGGCCGAGTTTCTCTCCCGCCGATTCTGAATAATATCCACACATACGCGAGGCTGCGGAATCCCTTCGCGGGATTCTCTCCCACGCTGGGCTGGCTGACGATCGTCCGCACCGTCAGCGCACTGGGTTTCGCCCTCTCGCTTCCATTTCTGGCGTTGTATCTTCATGAAGAGCTGCTCATCCCGATGACGCAGATTGGACTGATGATGACGGTGTCGGGGCTGGTAGGGGCGGGCTTAGGTTCTATGGCTGGGGCGATTTCGGACCGGATCGGCCGCAGGCGGCTTCTGGCCACCTTGTTGGCCGCTATGTGTTTGAATTTTATGGTTTTGACCTACGTGGTCTGGGCGCGGCTGTCGTTTCTTATTTTCGCGGCGTTGTGGACGGTTCGCGGATTGGTGGGATCCGGCGCGCAGCCGGTGATGGACGCCGTTGTTACCGACATCACGCCGGTCAGGAAGCGGGCGGAGGCTTACGGGATGCAGCGGGTTGGCAGCAACGTCGGCTGGGGGCTGGGTCCGGCCATCGGCGGGTTCATCATGGCCTACGGCTACCACTGGCTGTTCCTGATGACGGCCTGCATCATAGGCCTCACCGCCGCGCTGGCGCAGCTCAAGATACCGGAGACCTGGAAGCCTTCAGCGATGGGCACGGTCCGCCGCACGACGCTGGGGATTCTAAAGCAGGACCGTTACGCGGTGGCGTTTCTGTTGGTGTGCCTGTGCCTGGCGCTGGTGCGGGGGCAGTTGCTGGCGACGCTTTCGGTTCACGCCTCCGGCAACATCGGTTTGACCAAACCGCAGATTGGCTTCATTTTCTTTCTCAACGCCGCGATGGTCATCGCCTTTCAAGTGCCCGTCGCCCGTTGGACGTCGCGTTTCAAGCCCTTGATGGTGATGGTCTGCGCCGGTTTGCTGTACGGAGCCGGGTATTTGGACGTGGGCTTGTCGCGCCAATTCTCACATGTCATCCTCGCCATCGCCATCGTCACCGTCGGCGAGCTGCTCGAAAGCCCGACGGCGTCGGCGTACATCTCCCGGCTGGCGCCGCCAGGCGCCTCAGGATCCTATATGGGCGGCTACGGTTTGGTCATGTCCCTGGGTTGGGCGGTGGGTCCTTTGGTGGGCGGGCTTCTGCTCGACAATTTCAGTCGTCCTCTCAACACCTGGATTGTCATCGCCGGCATGGCAGCGACGTCCTCGCTCGGATTTGCCCTCCTAATGAGCCGCGAGAAAAAAGCCCTGACCGCACGGGGCGACCAGGGCTGTTAAAATCCATTTCCGTCGAGTTCAGGGCAGCATGGCGAAGCTGTCGTAGAGATAATCCATCGGATCAACCGATTCTTCGTTTATCTGCACTTCGTAATGCAGGTGGGGTCCGGTCGAGCGTCCGGAATTGCCGACGTCGCCGATGCGTTGTCCGCGTTCGACGCGCTCGCCTTTCTTGACCCGGATCCGGTTCAGATGTCCATAAGCGGTGCGGAAACCGTAACCGTGGTCAATGATGACCATATTGCCGAAGCCGGGGCTGCGTTTGGCGAAGGCGACAACGCCGTCGGCGCTTGTGACCACCGGAGTGCCGGCGTCAACGCTGATGTCTATGCCGTTGTGATGAGTGCGTTCCCCGGTGAAGGGATCCGGACGAAATCCGAAGTCGGAACTGATGAAGCCACCCTGACACGGACGCAGGGAGGGTGTGTGGCGTATCAGATCCGCCCGTTCGATGAACTTCTTCTGGATTTCGAGGAAGCTTTCCTTCTGGAGCCGAATCTCGCGTTCGATTTTATCCAGATCGAAGATCAGTTGGTGAACTGCGGAGTCTTTTTCGCTGAAATTCAGCGTGGGCGCAACCGCGCCGCCTATGCCGACTTCGCGGACATCCTGATCAATGCGGGGGATATCTGCAAACAGCCGCAGACGATCGTCGCTCGTGTATAGTTCTTGAAGTTGACCGTCAATCCCCTTTAAGCGCTTGGTTATCCCGACAATTTGACGGCGAAGATCCTGATTTTCCCGCAGAACCTCAGACATCGAAATCCGAGTCATGCGCTGGGCAAGATATTTGCTGGCAGCAAACGCCGCCCCGCCGATTAGTATGAAGAGCGTTAGAACGAACGACGCCGCTTTCAACCGGCTGAATCTCAAGCGGTTGCAGCTATGCGTGTCCTCGCGGATAAACCAAAGCGTCCATCGGTTTTTCGCCATTATTCTCCAGCGGTTTTACAATTGTCAGGGGGAACGTGATAACAGGAAAGAGGAAACCCGGCGAGAGACGAGTAACCCAGAATGGTATCAAAGTAATGTAAGCGTTTGTGATTGTCAATGAATTCACGAGAAAAAATCAGCTAATCCATCGAATCACCATCAGCGAGCAAAACGTCAGCTTCAGCCGCGGTCGCGTTCAACACGCGAAACGCTGTCAGTATTGACGAATGCTGTTTATCGTGCCCCCTGTGGCGTCTCAGAGATTGACGAGGCTGGATTTCGTGAGAATCAGCCGGCTCGGTGCCGGACGTGGGAGATGAGGATCCTAACCGTCGAACGGATTTCGGGGCTATCGGGCAGTCTTGCTGCGAATCCTTCAAGGAATTTCCTCTCATAGACCGCCCGATACGAGGCGTTAAGGTGAAGGTCATAAACCCATGCCATCGCCAGCAGGCGGAAATCGTTGCGGGTGTGGACGTCCTCAAGCCTCGCCAAACGCCCCTCCCGAATGTCGGCGAGCAACTTAGGCGTCCAGGTGGGCAGATCCGGCAAACCGAGAAAGACCGCGCTCATCTCGCCCTCGGATCCGGATAAATCGGCTTCGAGAATCAACCGCCAGATGTCGATTTTATCGGCGTCGCGTATCAAGCGGCAGTACATCAGCGCCCGGCTGTCCAGCCCTTCCTCGATTGTCAGGCGGTTGTGGTTGAGAATGGCGGTTTCGATCAGTCCGCGTTCCTGTTCCTCCAAACGAGCCAGGACCTTGAATTCCCGGATGACTCTTAAGCCCAGTTCGGCGTGATCCACAGTCGTGCAGTCGTTCATGCTATTGTAAAACCGCACTTGGGGAAATCTCCCCAGGTCGTGAAGCTGAGCCACCGCCAATCCGATGCGCCGGTCATCGTCCTCCAATCCCAGCGCGCGCGTCAGAGCCTCCATCTCAATAACCACCCGCTCAACGTGCTTTATCTTGAGTCGAACCGAGAGCAGTATTCTTGTATCTTTAAGGAAATCCGCGGTGTAGTCGTGAAACCAGCGCACGATTTCCTTCAGTTGGTCACTAGTCATGTCTTATAAGTTGAGACAAATGCGTCTGCGAGTAGAACAGTCGAGCAAGATCCCCGTCTTGACAGTCTCGGAAGCCCGACCTGCACAGGCAGCGATGCGTTTCCGGCCGGCTGACCGCGCCACGCATCAAAAGCGCTCTTGCAGGTATTCATAATAAGGAATTTCTCCCCATGTTGGCAACATTGGAGCATTTCATTTGGAAAGAGAGCGCAATTTCCCAGGATCCGCGATTCAGAATTTCCCTATCCCTCGATTCTCACGCCAAGGTCTTGCCTAAGTCCCTGTTTAGCAGTAAATTTTATACACTATGGATCGCAGGGGGTGACCGCCGGAAGCGGTCTGAGAACACACCCTTTGAACCTGATCTGGGTAATGCCAGCGAAGGGATGCCAGGATGCTCCGAACAACCACTCCCCCGCGGGTGGTTGCTTCTTTTTGTCCCCTGGTTCCCCTGAAAAATTCCTTAAAACACAGGGAGAAACCATGAAAACACCTTTACCCGACATCGGCAAAATCTCGCCCGAAATCTTCGACGAAATCATCTATCCCCATCTAGGCGCACGCCGCCCGGAGGTGTTGACCGGACCCCGCAACGGCGTCGATATCGCCGTCACCGAGCTGGGGTATAATCAGGTGATGATAACCACCACGGATCCTATCTTCATCGTGCCGCCCTACGGCTGGGAGCGCTCCGCCTGGTTCGCGGTGCACATCCTCGCCTCCGACGCGGTCACGTCAGGATTCCGGCCCCAGTACATAACCCTGGACTTGAACCTTCCTTTGTCGATTACCCGCGACGAGTTCGAGATAATGTGGACCACCATGCACCGCGAATGCGAGAAGATTGGTATGGCGGTCATCTCGGGGCATACCGGCCGCTACGAAGGCTGCGGCTACCCCATGGTCGGCGGTGCAACCGTCATCGCCGTAGGTCCGGCGGATAAATATGTGACTCCCGCCATGGCGCGGACCGGCGACGACGTCATCATCACCAAGGGCGCGGCTATCGAAGCCTCAGGACTGTTCGCTGTTACCTATCCCGGGAAAGTCGCCGAAGCCTTCGGAGCCGAGGCCGCTCGGAAGGCGGAGGAAGTCTTCTGGCAGATGTCAGTGGTCGAAGACGCCTTGACCGCCGTGGAAGCCGGCGTCCGTGAGGATGGCGTCACTTCCATGCACGACGCAACCGAATGCGGCGTGTGGGGCGGATTGTACGAGGTCGCCAGAGCCTCGCGGGTGGGAATGGAGATTGAAAAAGAACAAATCATAGTCCAGGACATCGTAAGCCAGGTGTGCGGGCTGTTCGGGATAGATCCGTATAAATCCATCAGCGAAGGCACACTGATAATCACCTGCCGCCCTCACAAGTCTAAGGAAGTAATCGCTCGATTGTCGGATAAGAACATCCCCGCCACGGTTGTGGGGCGGGTGGTGCCGGAAGAACGGGGCATCAAATTATCCGAAGGAGGCGTTTGGGCCGCCTTACAGCATCCGCGGGTGGATCCCTTTTGGGCAGCCTTCGGGAAGGCGGCGTCGGCGCTATGAGAGTGCTTAAGCCTATCCGGGATTGGCGCTTGTACGTAGTGACGGACGCGAACCTGTCGCGGGGGCGGTCTCATGTCGAAGTCGCCCGCTGCGCCCTCGCCGGCGGCGCTGACGTCATACAGCTTCGGGACAAGACAGCTTCCAGGCGGATTTTAACAGATATCGCCTGGGATCTGCGCCGCCTGACGCGAACCGCTGGAGCGGTGTTCATCGTTAACGACTGGCTGGACATAGCCCTCTCAGTCGATGCGGATGGAGTTCATCTCGGTCAAGAGGACTTCGATGCCGGCATGGCGAGATACCGGCTGAAGGGCGGCAAGATATTAGGGATTTCTGTAGGCTCGGTGGAGGAAGCCCGTCAGGCTGAGGAGGACGGCGCTGATTACGTCAGCGTCGGCCCGGTGTTTGAAGCGCGCAGCTCCAAGCCCGACGCAGGCGAGCCGCGCGGGCTGGAGCTGGTGCGGAAATGCGCGCAAATCTGCCAGATCCCGGTGCTGGCCATCGGCGGGATAAACTCCAGCAACGCCGCGAGCGTCATCGAAGCGGGGGCTTGCAGCGTGGCGGTAATCACAGCCGTAACCCAGGCTCAGGACATGACCGCCGCGGCGAGGGAGTTGACTGAAATTACTGAGAATGCTAAGGAGCAAGCCCGGCTGCAAGGCGGAGAAAGGGATGAGGCAGACTGACGAGGCGCGAGGATGTTCTGCGGTCACCTTCACTTGGCCTTGAATAGCGGAAATTTCAAGCTGCAGACCGCGTGAGAACCGCCTGAGAGTACAAGGGCGAAAACCCCCGTTCTTTAAAGAGCAAGAACATGGACCGAAAAGCTCTGGATTCACAATCATTGCTGAATATCTACCGCTCTCTGAGGGCGAGGTTTGGACACCGGTGCTGGTGGCCCGGCGAGACGCCTTTCGAGGTGGTTGTCGGCGCGATATTGACTCAGAACACCGCTTGGGTCAACGTAGAGAAAGCCATAGCCAATCTGAAGCGCGCCGAGATGCTGACTGTTGAAGCCCTGCTTGATGAGTCGCTGGAAAGACTCTCCGAACTCATCCGCCCCTCAGGTTATTACAACCAGAAAGCTCTTCGTTTGCGTGCCATCTCGCGTTGGTTTTGGGACCGCTGCCGTGGTGATCCGCTGAATTTCGAGCCGTTTGCGACCGACGTTCTGCGGTCTGAGCTGCTGGCGCTGAACGGGATTGGTCCTGAGACCGCGGACAGCGTCCTGTTGTACGCTTTGAACAGGCCAGTATTCGTCATCGACGCCTACACCCGCCGCATAATGAACCGGCTGGGATTCGTCGATGAAGCCGTCAAGTACAACGATTTGCAGGCCTGTTTCCACCTGTTGCTGCCCCAGGACCTGGGATTATACAATGACTTTCACGCGCAGTTCGTCGCTCTGGGTAAAGACTTCTGCCGACCCAAACCAGCCTGTTCCGACTGCCCTCTAACTAATGCCTGCCAATATTATTAGGGGTAGAGTCAATTCCTTTGAGAATAGCCGGTGGGAGGCGTAAGTCGGGCCTCCGAGCTCGACCGTAGGGGGGGTGGACGAAATGGACGGTATAGACGAGATGGACGGGGACTATTTTCATTGTTTGTTGCGCTGCGCGCGGCATGGGGGTTTCCTTTGAAAATTGCCGGTGGGAGGCGTAGGTCGGGCCTCCGAGCCCGACCGTAGGGGGGTGGACGAAATGGACGGTATGGACGAGATGGACGGGGGCTGTTTTCATCCTTTGTTGCGCCGCCGACGGCATGATGGTTTCCTTGAAATTAGTCCCCTGGAAATACTCTAAACACCATCATCCCCGTAGGAACTCTAAGACATACTTTATCACCACGAAAGTCATCGCCGCAATCAGCACGCTCTTGATGAAGCGCTCAGACATGCGCTTCTGAAGTCGCGCCCCCAGATACATTCCTGCTGCTCCGCCTATCCCGAACAGCGCTCCCAAAGCCCAATCGGGACAGACAGCATTGGGCAGCTGGGAGTAACAGGGCGCTATCAGGGCATAGCACACCACTCCCGCGACGGAAGTGATGAAGGTGCCCAGCAGTGCCACTCCGGCGACCGCGTGTATCGGCAGCCCGAACACCGACACCAGAAACGGCGACACTATCGCTCCCCCGCCGATGCCATAGACGCCGCCGATAATGCCGACGATGAAGCACAACAGCGTCACGCCGGGGGTGCTGACGTGGTAGGTTTCTCCCGCGAAGGTGAAGGAGGTGAATCTGAAGCCCAGCCGGCTGTCGGTTACCGAGAAGGGGCAGTTGGCTCGGGAAGGAGGTTTGGGACGGGGACGCAGCACGTCCCGGAGGATGCGGACGCCGATGTAGGCTAAAACCACCGCCACAAACAGCTTGAAACTGCGGGGATCGGGCAGCAGGCGCACGCGGATAAACGCACCGATGAACACCCCCGGCAGCGTGCCAAAGGTGATTATCCACACCAGCGGCAGAATCAGTCGTTTCTCGCGGGCGTAGCGATAGACGCCGCTGGGGATGGCAAAGATGTTAAACCAAACCTGTCCAAAATAAAAATTTGAACTCCGGGCGTAGGAACAGCGTATAAGGA
>CAZCEM010000053.1:0-9594 GCA_964497555.1 uncultured bacterium | reverse complement strand
GAACTGGTTGCCGGGGTCGATATTTATCTCCACGTCCAGCGTGTCGCCGCCGACGGGCACCTCCCGGCTGTGAATGTTGGCGTAGATATAGCCACAGTCGTAGAACAACGATCCCAGTCTCTCCCGGATGGAGACGTCATACTTCTTCTGGTTGAAGTATTCTCCCGGTCGAAACAGCAACTGCCGCCGCAACTCCTCTTCTGGAATCAGATTGGAGCCCGAAAATGAAACGTCTCCGAAGTAATAGCGGCTGCCCTCTTCCACGCGGATATCGATGAACATCCGCTTGCGGCTCTCGGAATACCAGATGGAATCGCCCAACACCCGCGCGTCGCGATAGCCATGTTCGCGGTAGAAATCCACCAAACCGGATAGGTCCTCTTCAAATTTATCGCGGTGAAATACGCCGCTGCGGATAAAGATCAGAAAACGCTCGTGGGTGTTGTTTAATTGTCGGCACAGCCTGCCGTCGGTGAATACCGTGTTGCCGGTGAAGCTTATGTCCTTAATTTTAACCTTCTGCCCTTCCTCAACGCGTACGTACAACGTCTTCCGGTCTTCTGAGGATCCATCGCGGATTTCCACGGCCACCTTCGCCAGCAGATAGCCCTTCTCCTCGGCCAGCTTCTCCAGCTTCCGCCGCAGCCGCACGGTCTCGGACGGCATCAGCACCTGGCCGGGAAACAGGTCAATGGCTTTCTCGATCTCCTGACGGTCTATCTTCTTGGTCGAGCCGATGTCAATGTACTCAAGGCGGGGAAACTCCTGGACTTGAATGCGCAAATAAGCGCCTTCAGGAGTAACCATCTCGGCGATGACCTTGACGTCAGCGAAGAGATGCAGGTCCCAAAGCTGACGGATAGCCTGCTGAATCTTCTCGCCCGTGAGTTCCTGACCAACAACCAGCCCGCTGGTGGCGAGTATCAAACCGCTGTCAGCCTGCTTGGCACCAGCGACTGAAAGCCCCAGCAAGATTATCTTGTGTTCGGACTGCGCGCCGGCGAGGTTGGTGAGCAGCAGGATTAAACCGAACAGCAATCCGTTGTATTCAGTCCATTTTCGCATATTTTTAAAAACTAAGGATTTTTAGAACGATAAACAAGCGTCCGCGCTCATCTCCAGCGAAGTGATAAATCATAGAGGTTGAATTACCTTGACGGCTCGGTGAATCGCTTTTTATCCAAGAAGAAGCTGTATCTGACACGAATACTGTTATCCCCCAGTTCCACCAGGCTGTCGTAACTGTAGCGGTAGTTTAAATTCAAGCTGGGTGAGACCTCCGGCAGCCAGATCATCACGTCCCAGGCGTGCACCATTCCCAGCCGGGTCATGTTGTAGGTGTCCGCTCCGTGCTGCAGCAGGCCGGTATAGGATACATAGACGTCGCGGGTGAGATACTTGCCGATGGTGACGCTGGACTGGTCGAGCGCTTTCAGATACGCGTTGTATTGTTCCTGCACCATTAGCGTGTCGCCGGGGTAGAGTTGTCTCTCGATTAGATTTCGGGTCACCTGCGGATCTATTTCGACGCGGTCCACGCCCAGCCAACGCTGCATGCTGCGCTCCAGCACCCGCGTCCAGCGGCGGATGGGCATGGCTTCCTCCACTAATGCTCCGCCCAGTCCGGTCAGCTTGGATGTCATCTGGTCCGGGGCGTAGCCCATCATAGCCAGTATCTGCTCCTGTGAGTGCCCTTCATCGTCCTCAAAGTTCATCGACAGCTCGTTCCATCGACCGCCTCCGCCCTCTTCACCGGCAGTGGAGAACCGCTGGAGAGCGGGATTGCGGCGCAGAGTCATCCGCACTTCGTGCAACATGCCGATGGAATCCGTGATGGTTGTCACCGCCGAGCCTGAAAGCACCGGATCTAATTCAGCTGGTGTGAACCGAATCTGCAGGTCTTTGGCTTTAAACTCCATATCGAGAAAATCAATGGTGCCTCGTGAGGAGGCGATTCCGCCGTCAACATGGAAGGTGTCGGCTAACGAGCCGGTGAAATGCAGCCCCTCCCGCTCCTCATCCAGCGACAAATCAACGTAAATTTTCAGGTCAAGGTTGAAAAGCGGGGAGCTTATCCGCTTGTGCAGGTCTTTTAGAAAAGGGACATCGCCCAGGCTGGAGATTTCGTTGATGTATCGGCAGCCTCGCTCCGGCACCACCGCCGCGTCCCATCTCATGCGCTCTAACAGTCCTAGCACGGCTTTGCCAAATGGCGAGGGCGGCTTGCCGCTGCCTTTCAGAAAGGGATAGGTGAAGGTGGCGTTCCGAGCGATGACCCTCCCGACTGCCAAAGGCTGCTCACCGGGGCCGAATAACTCAAACGGGCCCGTTTCTTCCTTGCCTGTAAAAACGAAGAAGCCGCCCCAGTCCGGCTTCATTAGACTGGGAACGACCAGCCATACGCCTTCCTCGCCGGTTTGCAGCTGAATGACTCCCCAGTCAAATCCGCCCATCTGAATGGTGGGAATTTCTTCGTCATCGCCGGGGAAGCGGTTGCTGATTTGCAGCGGTTTGCCCTCGATGCGGCTCTCGAATTTGTCGATGCTCACCCGGCCGGAGCTGTCAGCTTCGATGTGGATGTTAACGTTCTTAAGTTCGCTTATCACTTCATTGACGGTGAGACTGCCGTTGTCCAAATCGAGCAGTCCCCGGCGCAGATGCGGTCTCTTGGTGGTTCCGTCCAACTCAAACTCAATAAAACCGTTCCCTTTGGGATATTTTAATTTCGGTTCCAGCCGCGTCAACCAGCCTAACAGACAGCCTTCGATGCGTCCCCGCAGACTCAACGGCGCTGCTTGAGTCAACGGTATGACGCCCTCGATATTCCCCTTGGAATCCCCCCAGTCAATTGAGACGGTGTCGATAGATACAGCGGGGTTCCCCTCATCCAAACCGGTCACTTTGAACCGGCTCAAGATTTGGTCGAAACTCAGTCCCCCCAGTCCGCCCGCTTTTATCTCCAACGCTCCTTCCATTGCCTGACAGCCCTCCCGCCGTTGAGCCGACAGCCGCAGCCAACTGCGGCCGGTGAGAATCCTGCTCTTTACAGCGGCGGTTCTCAGCGCGTCGTCTATCTCTATACTGTCGCTGTGAAGCAGCAGCGAATAGTCCCCGTTTGTTCGGTTATAGGCGCCTTGAGCTTTAAACAGCGCACCTACTCCCTTGCCGAAATCAAAGTGGTTGAGTCGATAGAGGCTGTCGTGAGTGTCAATTTGCAAATTGGACCAGAAACCCCTCTCGCCCTGGATGATACCGGACGTCAAATGGGCGTCAACTGTCAAATCCGGGCTTCTCAGGTCTCCCCACGCCAGGAACCGACCATTGATGAAGCCGTCCATCTTAGCGCTGGAATCATCGGCGGATCCATCGAGGTTCAGCGCTTCGGCAAGGTCGCCCAAGGATAGCCGGTCAATAGACAATTCCATCGAATCAAGCCGGGAGGTCGAGAAATCCAGTCGGCCGGTCAGCCCCAACACCTGCTGGGGAGGCTCATTGGGTTCGGCGGATAACTTCACCATCGCCGCCTTGTCGAACTGAAGGCCGCCCTTCCGCAGCAATCCCACCAGCGCTAAAGAATAGTCGGTGAACGCGGGATGCTTGAAGTCTGAGTAGGCTGCGAATCTGATGGAGTCGCCGTGCGCGGTTATCGCCGCGCTGAAATCTCCGCTCACGTCCCGCGCCCAGGTAGGTTTGACAGAATGCAGCAGGTCAAACAGGGGAAAATGGTCCAGCACGATATCCAGCGAATCCGGCGCGTAAAGGCTGCCCAAGCCAAAGAGGCCCTTTCGGTCTCCAGCCGCAGCCTTGGCTGGCGTTTTCATCAACCGGCCGTTGACCCACAACACCTGCTGACCTTGGCGGTTCTTGAGGGTGCATTCTCTGAAATCAAACCGGTTTTTACGCAAATTGACCGCAATTTCGCCGCTGACACCCTGTGCCTGGGGGAATTCCAAATCCAGCGAGCCTTTTACGCTCATCATCCCGACTTCATTGCGGGCGAAGCTGCCCCTGAAAACGCCGCCTCGGCTGAGCGCTGACGAGCGCCACCTAAGCCAGCCTCTATAATTCTCCAGATCCCCGCTGATGTCGGCGTCGATCTTGTAGCTTGTCAGTTCAGCGGGCAGGTAGTCACCTGAGACTATCGGGCTTAGCACCTCCATAACGTCATCGCCAATCAGATGAATCCAGCCACTGCCATTCTTGTTGAGATCCACCTCCAATTCGACCGTTCCTTGACGATTCGAAGGATAGGCTTTGGCGAGGAGATGGTTATCCTCCAGGGCAATGCTGCCGTTCAGCAGCGCTCGTTCGTATTCGTCTTTTAGCGTTGCTGCGCCGTGAAAAATCCAGTCCTGGTCCTGCCGTGAGAGGCTCCCGCGAACGCTCAGACACGGCTGCTCCACGCTGATCCAATCGCCAAGCTCTCCTTTCCGCCATCGCCGCGCGTAGGAGACCTCCATTGTTCGCGGCGCGGAAGGCTCGCTCTTGCCGAGTTCCAAGGACCCTTCCAGAGTTAAGTCTCCACCGAACACCTGGGCGTATAAGGTGTCAATCCGAGCCGCTTTCGGCGTCAGCCGGCCCCGAAGATGAATGTCCTTGAAATCAAGAGTTGACGATGCAGCCACCGGAGCGCCGGTCTGCCGCGTGCTTGTCAATAGGCTCAAGACTTCGGAATCGAACCGCACCTCGCCTTCCCAGCTTGGCTCTGCGCCGAGGGGGCGGGAATGGAAGTCAGCCTGTAAATCTACCCGTCCAGCCAGCGGCGGCGCGTCCAGAGCATCCCATCGCATTGAAGTCACATCGATGTCTTTTTTATCGACGAGAATCCGCCAATTCAACCGGCGCAGATCTGCTACCTGCCCCTTTAACGGCAGCGAAATGCCGTTGAGCGAAAGGTCCCCTCGGATATCCAACCTAAAACCGACCAATTCGCCGCTGAGATTGCAGTCGCTGACCTGAATTGCTGGACCGATATTAAAAGCCGCGTCCTGAGTTTTCACTGTTCCGGCAATGCTCAGCTTTTCTTCACCGACAAATGCTATGGCGCCTTTGAGCCGTCCGGAGATAAAGTCGATGCCGCCCAGCGAATCGGAGCTCTCGCTGCCCGCCACGTGAGCGGCTTCGAGTATTGTTTCGACCGCAAATGAACCGGCCTCAACGTCAGCAGATCCAGTCATTTTCAGCCTCCCGCCGGGGATGCGGGGAAATTCGCCTTGGAGGTTCAAACGCGCTTGAGTGTCCGTTTCAAACAGCAGACAACCTTCAAGACAGCTCAGAACAACCTGCGAGACCGTATCCGACGTCAGTGCCACCATTCCCTCAGTCAACTCCACGCTCCGGAGAAAAACGATATCACGAAGCGCTCTCACGGCGTAAGGCGGAAGCAAAGACTCAGCCAAACTCGAATCGACGCGGCCATTGCCGCTAAGGGCGGCTCTCTTTACGAGCACTGCGGGACGCAAGACAGCCGCGCCGGTCACCGCCCTTTTTAAATCCTGGCGGTGGCGCAGAGCCTCCCAAAGGGAGAAATGGATTCGGATCTCCTCGACGCAAAGGTGGAGGGTTTGGGAAGGGTCATATTCTATCTTTCGGAGAATCAAGGCGGTGGGGCGCAGACCTATGTCGTCTATGGTCAAGGAGTTGCCAACGAGGGAACGCGTCTGGTTGAGGATCCAGACTTTAATCTGGTCATCGACTCGGAAAACCTGCCATATCGCAATGACGCTGATGAAGATAAAGAGGAAGAAGATGACAGCCTTGAGTATGATGCTGCGGAGGCTCATCACAGGCTGTTAAGGTGAAGCGGGTGAGTGAAGAAGGCTTCGAAGGCGCGCATCGTCAGTCTTATGGTTAAATCTCAAGAGCCGGGATACATCCGTCCGAGGGGATCGAACAGACGTTTCCACTTCGGGTCGATTCTTCCCGCCGGAGCCACGGCGGCTGACAGGTCTTCCACCGGCGCAAAATGTTTGATCTCGCTTAATGGACGGCATCGGAACACCGCGTTTAGTATCACCCCCGCGCTGCCGCGGCTGCCTATGAACACATGCCGAAGGTCATACCCCGCCACGTCTTTGATGCACCGGCTGCCTACGCTGATAATCTGACCTGAAGGCAGGGCGACTTCCAAACCCAGCAGGGATTGAATCCAGCCGTCGCCGCGGTTCGGCAGGGGACGGCAGGATACTCCCGCCAGCCGGCCGCCGACGGTGCCCATCCGAAACCGTCGCAGCGCCGGGATAAAATAGCCCGCATCGCTCAGCTTCTGGTTCACCGATTCCACCGAACAACCGGCGCTGACTTCCAGCACTTGATCGGAGGGCGAGAGCGCAAACAAGCCTGTGAGCTTGCGGGTTAGGAGTATCAAAGTCTCAGGCCCGGGATTGAAGGTCGCATCAAAGCTGGAGCCGCTGCCGACAACCAGTATGGATCCGGGGAATTTCTTCAGCAGCCGGCAAACTTCATCGGCGTTGACCGGATCCACAGCCGGGAAAGCGCCCTCCACCCAGCGATCCGTTTCCAGCAGTTCAAACAGCCTCTCTCGTATCCGCTCCTTCATTGGACGTCTCCTCTTGGAGGTGAAGCGCGGTTGCCATGGTTTTCCTCCGAATCCATCTGCTCGCTTATCTTTCCGAAGCGCCGTTCGCGATTCTGATACTCCGCAATGCAGTCGAATAGGTCGCGGCGCGAAAATTCAGGCCAGAACCGCTTGGTCACCACCAGTTCGGTGTAAGCGAGTTGATAGAGCATGAAGTTGCTGAGGCGCATTTCACCGGAGGTTCGTATCAGCAGGTCGGGATCGGGCAGCCCCTGTGTGTCGAGGAAGCGCTCGAAAACTGTCTCCTCGACGGCTTCCCCGTCGGCGAGTCGGTCGATTTGTCCGGAGGCTTGCGCTCGCAGCATCCGTCCGACCGCTTTCAGAATGTCGCTGCGGCCTGAGTAGTTGAGCGCCAGCACCAGTTTCAAACCCTTGTTGGCGGCGGTCTCCTTGATGGCGTGTTCCATGGCGGAGCGGGTCAGAGGCGGCAGCGCGTTAAGGTCGCCGATGACCCGGAGCGAAACATCGTTCTTTATAAGGTCCTCCAGCTCCTTGTTGATGGTGTCGAGCAGCAGATCCATCAACGCGTTGACTTCGTAGTGAGGACGATTCCAGTTTTCGGTGGAGAATGTATAGAAGCTCATGACCTCCACGCCTATCTCCGGGCCTATTTCGACCATTCGACGGACGGTCTTCACGCCCTGATGATGCCCGGCAACTCTCGGCAGCCCTCGGCGCTTCGCCCAACGGCCGTTCCCATCCATGATGAAGGCGATGTGGCGAGGCGCGCCGCGTTCAATGAGCCGCGCTTTCAATTCCTTTTCAGAGAGGTTTCCCACGTTCTCCCATTCAACTTGGGTGTCTTACGATTCTCTCAGACTCCTCTTTAGTTCATGCTTCAACATGCGCGGTTTAAATCGTGAACTCAGATGCTGAGCCTCAGAATGCAGTTTGGAGCGGCGGCTATTTCCCATCCGCTTCCAGGCGTTTTTGATATTCCCGGCCCTTCGCATCCTGACCGGTGTTGAAATAAGCCCCTGCCAGGAACTGCATCGCCCTTTGGTCGTTCGGTTCCTTCTCCAGCACTTTCAGCAGGTAGGGAATGCCTTCCTCGTATTTCTCGAGTTTCACCAGACTGATGCCGACAGCACGATTGGCAAAGACATTATCGGGATCATTAGCGAGTATCTCCCGATAGATGACCAGGGCTTCCTCGTCTTTATGCCTTCGCAGCAGCAAAGCTGCCAGATTCTGCTTGAGCAGCATATTATCCGGGAATTTCTGCAGGGCTGCGGCGATGACCTCAGAGGCTTGTTCGTGCATTTCCCGGCCTTCGTAGACGCTGACAAGTGCGTCGAGGCCTTGGAGGTAGAGATCGCGGTCTTCGGAATTTACGTCCACCGAGTTCATCAACTCCTTAGCCCCTTCGATGGTCTTATCGGTGTCGTTTTTCTCGGTATAGACACGTAGGATTAACGACCGCAGCCGGACGTTTTTAGCATCGGGCGCTTCGCGCTTGATGGATTCCAAGGCGTAATTCAGCGACCGGTCGTATTCTTTAGCGTCCAACGCCGCCACGGCGGCTTGATGGTAGAGGACGGGATCCGACGGATTGATGATTATGGCGCTGTCAACCAGAGTCATCGCCAGTGTCCAATCTGAGGCGTCGAAAGCGGTATCGAATCGCGCCAGATAGCGGTTGACAAACATCTCGGCGCTGCGGTCAATCGGTGCTTTGAAAGCGTCGGAAAGCGACAGGGACTTATGATAGGCGTCCGCCATATCTATTATCTGTCCCAGTTTTTCATGGGCAAAGCCCTTGAGAAACCAGGCTTCAGGATTGTTCGGATCCAAAGCGACCAGGGAATCGAGGTTGCGCAGCGCGCGTTCGTAGTCGCGCTCCTTGATGGCGATCTTGCCCGATTCCAGCAGGGGATTGGGCAGGCAGCCCGCGATGAAGGCTGCCCCTAAAAACAAAATCAGGAACCCTTTAAACTGATTCATGACCTTCCTCTTCGACTTGAAGTATTTTCAGCGTTTGTTTTTGAGACAACCGCATTAAAATCATACGGCTGATAAAAAATCCCTCTGTCGGTGATGATACCGGCTGTCAACTCCGCTGGCGCCACATCGAACGCCGGAGCATAAATGTTTAAAATTCCAGACTTAAGCTCATGGTGATAATCGTCCGCCTGGACTTTCCCATTGTCGAGCACCTCCCCGGCGGCGCGATGCTCCACCGGAACGGCGGCTCCGTTCGGGCAGAATGGATCAACTGTGGACAGCGGCGCTGCGACATAAAACGGCACGCCATACGCCCGGCAAGCCAGCGCCAGTTGCAGGCTGCCGAGCTTGTTGGCCGCGTCGCCGTTGGCGGCGATGCGGTCCGCGCCGATAAGGCACAGGTCGATCTTACCGTCCCGCACCAGGCTGGCGGCAGCGGAATCCACGAACAGGGTGGTGGGAATGCCCGCGCGGGTCATCTCCCAGACGGTCAACCGCGCTCCTTGCAGCAGGGGGCGGGTTTCCGGCACATACACATGGATGTGTTTGCCGAGCTCCTGCGCCCGATAGAATATCCCCGCGGCGGTGCCGTTCCCGCCGGTCGCCAGGAATCCGGTGTTGCAGACAGTCATTATACGACAGGGATCGCTTATCAGTTCCTGCCCGAAGTCAGCGATGCGGCGGCAGCTCTCTTTGTCCTCGCGGTGGATGGCTTGGGCTTCGAAAAGAACTGCCTCAAAGATCGACGGTGGACTTAGTGGACATGGGGGACTTTGTGTTTCAATAATCCCCCGCATCCGGTCGCAAGCCCAGCGCAGATTGACGGCGGTGGGGCGGGCCGCTTCGATTTGGTCGATGGCTGGGTACAACGCCGATAATTCAGAATTTTCCTGCGCAGCCAATGCCACCGCATAACCGGCAGCCACGCCAATCAACGGGGCGCCGCGCAGAGCCAGCGACTTGATCCCCGCCACCACTTCCCGCCAGTCGTCGGTCTCGATGACGACTTCCTCGCCAGGCAGCCGCCGCTGGTCGATGTATGCCACCCGATC
>CAZCEM010000052.1:0-9598 GCA_964497555.1 uncultured bacterium | reverse complement strand
CCTTTGGGGAAGGGCGGATTCGCGCCGACCGGCTCGGCGCCGAACTGCTCTACGACCACAGCGATTCGGACGTCAACGACCTGAACAACGTCGATATCGACCGCGAAATGGGCGACATGGCGTCCAACCATCTCAAGTTCAACTATGCCGCCAAGATGGACAAAGCCTTTTTCGATTTGATTAAAACTGCCATTCGAGGAGCATAAGGGAAAATGGCTGAAGAGCTGTCAGGGCTGTTCGCCGCCATGGGCATCAGCGCCAGCGGACTATCCGCTCAGCGAAGGCGTATGAACAACATCGCCGAGAACATCGCCAATATCCACACCACCCGCTCGGAGGAGGGAGGACCCTATCGGCGGCGCATCACCCAGTTCAAGGAGATTCAGCGCCACGCCTCCATCCTCGGTCCTGTTCGGGAGAGATTGGCTTTGGATGCCACCGAGCCCGGACATCAGGGCAATGATACCGAACCAGCCTTTCTGGACCTCTTTTCAGGTGTGAAAATTGACACTTTCTTGTCCCAGGCCCTGCCGCAGCGAGTCTATGAGCCGGAGCATCCCGACGCTGATGAGCAGGGATTCGTCATGATGCCCAAGATCGACCTGGTCATGGAGATGGTCGATATGATATCCGCCACCCGCGCCTATGAAGCCAATGTTACCGCCATCCAGTCATCCAAAGATATGTCTCTAAAGGCTTTGGAGATCTAATTAAATGGCGGAGTCGATTCAGCCGCGCAGCGTTCAGACGACTATCGCTGAAGTCCGCCGCGCGGCGTTGGAAGCAAAGTTGTCAAAAGCGATTGAGAAGGCGAGGCGGCAGTATCTGGACAACACAAAACCTCGCCAGCCCGCACCGAGCAATCCCGTCTCAGGACCAGTGCATCTGGGACGGAATATCGACATTAAGGTTTAGTCCAAGCAGAATTAAGGGGAGGAAAGGAAGTTTTGGCTTGCTTTTGCCGGGTTTTGTTTTTACATTTGTTTGACTGTGGTTAACATCGAACGGCATTGATTTCCAATGGCTGATGAACTAAGACGCATAACGGGACTGCCCGACGGTCTTAAACCGGCGCCGGAGCGAACGCTCCCGCAGGACTCCGCGCGACCCTCCTTCAGCTCGGTGCTGGACAATCTGGTCAAGGAGGTTGACAGTCTCCATAAAGCCGCTGAACAGACCACCGATAAGATGCTCACAGGTGAACTCGAAGACGTGCATCAGGTGGTGGTGGCGATGGAGGAGGCTCAGACCAGTTTCCGGCTGCTGATGGAGGTGCGCAACAAGATGGTCGAGGCGTATCGGGAAGTGATGAAGATGCAGGTTTAAGCCCGGTGCTCACCCCAACCATCGCTCCGGCTAAAAATTCCCGCGAACCCCATTTCCCGATTTCCCGCTTCAGTATCCTCCCCGCGCAAACGACGACATACGACCTGGTTGGCGTCGAGGACTCTTTTCATCGACAACCATCCTTCAGACTGCGAAAAACCTCAAGGAACGATTTAATGATCCTTTGAACAAAGGTTTAATGTTTGTTATATGAGCAGTTACCGCGATTTAGCTGATTCCACCAAGGCGTTTATCCGCAGCGTTCCGCCGGGTAAACGTTACACCCTCGCCGCCATGACCATCCTGGGTCTCGGCGCCATCGCCGCGCTGATGTTCTGGGCTTTTCGCCCGCAATACCGGCTTCTCTACTCCGACCTGTCCCTTAAAGATTCCGGGGACATTGTGTCAGCATTGGAGGATGAAAAAGTACCCTACCGCCTGGAGGAGGAAGGCAAGCGGATCCTCGTCCCGGCGGAGAAGCTCTACAACGTCCGGCTGAAACTGGCCTCTTTGGAACTCCCCCACGACCGAACCACCGGCTGGGAGATCTTCGATCAAACCAACCTCGGACTCACCGACTTCGTCCAGAAACTAAACTACCACCGCGGTCTGGAAGGCGAACTGGGACGCACCATCCTGCAGCTCGAACACGTTGAAGCTGTGCGGGTGCATCTGTCGATTCCTCAGGAGAGCCTGTTCCGCGAGAACCAGAAACAACCGATGGCTTCCGTAACCTTACGCCTGACGCGGGGTCATAAGCTGACTCCGGCGCAGGTGGAAGGCGTCACTTATATGGTGGCTTCCGCGGTCGAAGGACTGGAACCGGAGAATGTAACGGTGCTGGATTCCAAAGGCCTGATACTCTCTGAGAAGACCGAAACGAATCCAGTCATGCGGCTCAGCGCCAGCCAGCTCGAAATCCAGCGCCAGATCGAGGACGACTTGGTCCAGAAAGGCGAGCGGCTGCTGGATATGCAGTTTGGCCCCGGCCGCTCGGCGATTCAGCTAACCGCTGAGATGGATTTCCAGCAGCGTGAAGTGACACGGGAAATATACGACTCGGAGAACCCGGCGGTACGCTCCGAAGAAGTGACCTCCTCAAGCTCCCAACTCTCCGACACCACCTCCAGCCGCAACGAATCGACGGTGACAAACTACGAACTCAACCTGACCCGCGAGCGCCAAGTCAATCCGGTGGGCGTCATAAAACGGCTGTCAGCAGCGGTTATGGTGGACGGAGAATACCCGCTGGTCGAGAATCCCGGCACCGGCGAAGAGGAGCGCACCTTCCGACCGCTGGCGGAGGACCGGCTGGCGGAGGTGACCTCCACCATGCGGTCCGCGCTCGGCTTCAACGCCGACCGCGGCGATGAACTCACCGTCGTCTCGGTGCCCTTCCAGGAAGTCAGCCTGCTGGAACATAAAGAAGTTATCACCCGCGACATCTGGCAGAGGTCACTGTCGCTGGCGCAGAAGATAATCCCGCTGCTCGCTATCCTCCTGCTCCTGCTGACGGTGAGGAACTTCTTGAAACGCGCTCAAGAGGTGACAGTTGAGGAGAAGCTGCCGGAGTTGCCGCAGCTCGGCCCTGGGGTTGAACCTGCGGCTCTGCCCGCGCCGACTCCACCGGCGCCGCCGCGCGAAACCAAGGTTTCGGATGAGGCTCAAAAGGCGAAAGAGCTTAACGAAAGGATGATAAAGTATGTCCGGGATAATCCGGAGATGACCGCGCGGCTCATCCGCGCCTGGATTGTGGAAAAAACCGAATAGGCGCTAAAATCCAAAAACCAAAGACCGTAACGCTGCCTAAACAGGTATCCGTTTTCACCAGCAACAACCTTCGAAAGGCGGCGTTGTTTATAATCTCCCTCGGCACCAAAGCCTCCGCGCAGGTATTTCGGCACCTGTCTGAGGAGGAGATGGAGACGCTGTCGATGGAGATTGCCAAGCTGGAAAACGTGTCTTCTGAAGACCTGGTCTGGGTGAACAAGGAATTCGAGGCTATGGTTCAGGCGCAGGAGTACATCACCACTGGCGGTGTTGCTCTAGCGCAGCAGATACTCGAAGAAGCCATCGGTCCCCAACGGGCGCTGGAAATTACGCGCCGGGTTCAAGCCTCGATGCAGGTGCGCGGTTTCAACGTTCTGGAAAACGTTGACCAGAACCAGTTGCTGGTCTTTCTTCAGAAGGAGCACCCCCAGACCATCGCCTTGGTGCTGTCTCAGATGCACCCCACCCAAGCCGCCAACATCCTGGTGGAACTGGCGCCGGACTTGCAGGTGAACGTCGTCCATCGCATCGCCAAGATGGAACGGGTTTCACCCGAAACAATTCAACGAGTGGAGAGCGTGTTGGAGAAAAACATCGACTTCTCCGCGGGCACCTCCCAATTCGGGGGCGTGAAAGCCGCCGCGGAGATGCTGAACATGGTCGGCGCGCGGCATGAAAAGAACATACTGTCCGGCATCGCCCGCGAAAACTCAGACCTGGCGGTCGAGATTAAAAACCTGATGTTCGTGTTTGAGGACATCATACACCTCGACGACCGTTCGATCCAGAAAGTACTTAAGGAGGTCGAAAACCGCGAATTGGCGATGGCGTTGAAGCTGTGCAGCGACGAACTCAAGCGTAAGATCCTCGGCAACATGTCCAAGCGCGCCGCGGAGATGATAATCGAGGAGCTGGAGTATATGGGCCCCGTGCGGCTGCGGGAGGTGGAAGACGTCCAGCAGCGTATCATCGACATCATCCGACGTCTGGAAGAGGAGGACGAAATCGTCCTCGGCGGCGGCACCGGCGAAGACCAGTTAATCTGATGACAATCCACTTCAACTCAACAAGTTAAAGAGACCGCATTATGCTCGTGTTTGAAGACATCATCCACCTCGATGACCGCTCGATTCAGAAGGTATTGAAGGAAGTTGAGAAACGCGACCTGGCGACGGCGTTGAAACTATGCAGCTCTGAACTCAAACGAAAGATCTTCAGCAATATGTCTAAACGCGCCGTGGAATTGATAAGCGCAGAAATGGAGTTTATGGGCCCGGTGAAGCTGACAGAAGTTGAGGAAGCCCAAAAGCGGTTAATCTACATTGTGCATCGTTTGGAAGAGAAGGGCGAGATCGTCCTCGACGCTGGCGAAGACCGTTGATTTAATGCTGCGTCTTTAATACATGTCTCAATCTCCCGTCAAATCCACTCGCATCGCCCGAGGTCATTATCTGAAGGAGCCGGTCGGCGAAACGCCCATCAAGGTGCGGCGAGACCTTGCTGAAATAGAGACCGACGCTCAAAAACGCCAGCGGTATGAAATGGAGCGGGAAGCTGAAATCATCCGGCTTCAGACAGCTCTGACCGCTTCGCGGAAGGACGCTGAAGAGCGTGAAAGAACCGCCTTTGACCTGGGGGAACAGTCCGGCTTTCATAAGGGGCATCAAGCGGGTTTGGAAGAGGGGATAGCCTCGGCGAAGCCGGCTATCGCGGAGGTTCAGCGTCTTGCCATGCAGCTCGAATCCGGGGTCCATCTCGTCTGGGACGACTGCCGGGACAAGATGACCGACCTAATCCTCGACATCTGCCGCCGGATTGTCGGCTCAGCCGCGGAAAACTACCACGACATCGCCCGCGAACTCACCGAGCGCACCGTGAAAATGACGCGCGACGCCACCCGCATCACGGTGGCTGTCAATCCAGCGGATGTTAAGTCGCTGCGGGATAACCGACTCGCCCTCGCCTCCCTGACTGAGGGCGCGCGCGCCATTGAGATTGTCGAACGCGCCAGTGTGCCCCCCGGCGGTGTCATCATCGAGACCAACGCAGGGCAGTTGGATGCCCGCCTGGACGAGCAGATGCAGGCGGTTGCGGCAACCCTTCAGCCAAAATGGAGCGCGCCCCTACCTGCGGAGGAAAACACACCCGAAGACGCGGCACCGTCTTCCAAACCAGCAATCCCCAGCCAATAATCCTACCCTAACATGTCTATTGCTCCTCCATCATCGTTGACTTGGATTGACGCCCTGCGAGATCGCTTCGAGCGCATGGAGCCCATCCGACAGCGTGGTCGGGTTGACCAAGTTATCGGCATGGTAATCGAGTCGAGAGGTCCCCAAGTGTCGGTAGGCGACCGCTGCTCGGTCTCAACGCACCGCAGCGGAGACATCACCGCTGAGGTGGTCGGTTTCCGCGGCAATCGGGTGCTGCTGATGCCCCTCGGTTCCATGGAGGGCGTGGCGCCCGGCTCGATGGTGACAGCTTCCGATGAGCCTTTCACCGTCGGTGTGGGGAAGGGATTATTGGGTCGGGTTTTGAATGGCTTGGGCGAGCCGATTGACGGGCGGGGGACGCTGGAGGTTGAGTCCCGCCGTCCGATTTACGCCCTGCCGTCGGACCCCCTGCGGCGCAAGCCAATAAGAACGCCTCTTCCGACCGGCGTCCGCGCCATCGACGCGCTGATAACCTGCGGGCGGGGGCAGCGGTTCGGCGTTTTCTCCGGCAGTGGAATCGGCAAGAGCATCCTCATGGGCATGATCGCCCGTCACACTGCAGCGGACGTCAACGTAATAGCGCTGGTGGGCGAGCGGGGGCGGGAGGTCCGGGAGTTCATAGAGCGTGACCTTGGGTCGGAAGGCATGAAGCGGTCGGTGGTGGTGGCGGTTACTTCCGACCAGCCGGCGCTGCTGCGCATCAAGGGCGGTCTGGCAGCGACCACCATCGCTGAATACTTCCGCGACCGGGGGCTGGACGTTATATTGATGATGGATTCCGTGACCCGGCTGGCGATGGCGCAGCGCGAAGTGGGGCTGGCGGTCGGCGAGCCGCCCACCGCCCGGGGCTACACGCCGTCCCTGTTCGCCATGCTGCCGCGCCTGCTGGAACGTGCCGGCAGTTTCCACCGTGGATCCATCACTGGTCTATACACGGTGCTGGTGGAGGGCGACGATCTGAACGAGCCGGTCGCCGATGCGGTGCGGTCAATCCTCGACGGGCACATCGTTCTGTCGAGGAAGTTAGCTGAGCGGGGGCATTATCCCGCCATCGACAGCCTCGCCAGCCTCAGCCGAGTGATGAGCGACGTGGTGCCGCCCGAACACCTGAGCGCTGCGCGGGAGGTCAATCGCTTGCAGGCGGTCTATAAGGAAGCCGAAGACCTCATCAACATCGGCGCCTACGAAAAGGGCAGCAATCCGGAAATTGACCGGGCGGTCGCCATGATTGAAGTAATCCGGAAGTTTTTACAGCAGGAGGTGACCGTGGGCGCGAACTTTGAGGAGACCACAGTGCTGCTGCAAAAAATCGCCGAAGCCTCGACGACGGTGAATCTGCCCAAGCCGCCGCCAAAAAACGCTCCGAAATAGGGTGGCATAGAGCTTGCATTTTCTTAAGTAGGAGACGTTTTTTCCCTTGAAATGCGCTTGTATCTTTCGACCTGCGGCATGTCCAGCTTGCTGGACATGTTTCTCCTACACCGCGTAGGTCGGGCTTCCAACCCGACGAAGCACCCGGCCTTCAGTCCGGGTGAAGATTGAAACCATAACAAGCGAGTCTGATAGGCAAGACATGCGCAAGTTCAACTTCAGGCTGGAAAAGGTCCGGGAAACTTATGATGTTCGGGAGCAGCAGTCCAAGCGGCGGTTGGCGGAAGCGGCTCAAGCCCGCGACCGGGAACGGCGCCGTTTGGAGGAAATCCAAGCCGAACTCGAACGCTCCCAGTCGGACCGGCTCGAACAGGTACAGAAAACCTTCGACGTCACCGATGCCTTGATGGCTCATCGCTTCAGCCAAAGGCTGACGCAGAGCCGGGAAGAGCAGCAGACGACGATGGAAAAAAGCCAGACGGTGGTCGAGGAGCGGCGAATGGAATTGACCAACGCCAGACAACGAAAGCAGATAATGGATAATCTCCATCAAAAAAAACTAACTGAGCACCAGCAGGAACAGGCGCGAATCGAACAGCTCGAACTGGACGACCGCGCTTCCCACCGACAGCCGGCCAATAACTGAAGACCATGACAGCCGATAAAAACACAGACGCTCAGCCGGATGACTTCGATGAAGAGGAAATCTCCTCAGAGAATTTCTCGAAGGAGCCGGTCGAACCGGACGCGATTGACCGAGAGGCGAAGTTTCCGCGCGAAATCGACGCCTCCTATGATGCCAGCGAAGACCTGACTGACGAAGAAATCGACCGCATCTTAGGCAAATCGTCCTCCCGTCGGATACGCATCATCGTAACGTCAGCGCTGGTCGCCGCGCTGCTCTGCTTGTGGATTTTCAAGTGGGGCGGACGGGAAAGAATCAACCGGGCGTTTCATGCGGACACCATCGCGGTGGCGGGTCTTGCCGACAGCCTTGAGGCTCGGGCTTTGGATAGTCTGCGCCAGGCGGCTGACCGGTATATCATCGCACAGGAAGGTGTGGTTACAATACCGGCGGCAAAACTGCCGCCCGAACTGCGACCTGATACTGCCGCGCTTAGCGCCGTCCTGCCCGACACCGCTGGACGGAACCTGGCGGATTTCGGCATGCCGTTTGAGACCGTAACGCCGCAGTCGCTGCAAAGCATTGAAAGCACTCGTATTCCCACCTTAGGCTCAATCACCAGCCCCTTTTCCGAAAAGGAGTTGACGTACAACCTGCCCGGACCGTCGATGGGAGAATTCGAGTGGATGCTGCACGTTGACCTCGCCAGGGAGGAATTGCGCGATACGCTGCCGGACATGGCCGACGAAGACTTCTATAAACTGCTGTATTCGCAGTTGGCTGACACCGATACGACGGCAATTAAAACTGAGAGTGAGTTCAATCAGCTGCTGCTGTATTCGCTGGATGAGGTTCTCCCGGAGGCGGTGGCGGAAAGCGTGGCAGCCGTTGAAGCAACCCGCGTCATCGTCCACGACACCGTCGTGGTAATCGATCCTCAAGTGAAAGCGGTTAACGATTCTCTGGCAAAAACATTGACCGACCTCCAGCGCGCCTTGGATGTGGCGCACCGAGACATTTCCGGCATGAAGCTCGAAATCGGCAATCGCGATAAGCAAATCATTCGTCAGCAGGATTCCATCCGGGCGGCGGAGGTGCGCCGGTTTGCCCGCATCATCGAAAAGATGGATCCCACCGAGGCGGTCAGGCTGCTGGAAGGACGCTCGACGGAGGAACTTATCGAACTCCTGTTTCTGCTTAAGCAGCGCGACGCTGCCAAGATCATTGAAGCGCTGCCGCCTGATAAAGGGAAAGAAGTCACTGCCAGAATCTTCTACAAGTGAAATGATGAGCGCCTTTGCTATTATGAAACTGGCATTGACCAATACCGCCTCCGCCGCTGATGTCATGTCAACGCAGCCTCAGAAAGCCGCCAAAGACAAGCGCTCAGTGTGGGGAGGAGCGTCGTTCGAGTCTATGTTAGCCGAGAAGAAGACAGCAGCCAAGGTGGGGCATATTTCGGTTAAATATGAGGGAAAACCGATTAAACCGGACGAGCCGACCGAAGCACAGGCGTTAAGCGCTGACACAGCCTTGGGGATTGAGAGGTTTGAGGGAGTCTGTTCGAAGGTGCGGAATTTACCCAATAAAGCGCCAAACACTGTTGTTCCGCGGGACGCCCGACCTGACATATCCAGCGAGTTGGACCTGCCACACGCTGAAAGCAGCAGGACGGTCGCCTCCTGGAGGGCGGACATTCAGAACCCGTCCGATAATTCGTCGGAACGCTTGGCTCACGTCATGCCGCTGAAAACCGGTATCCAGAAAAATACTTATAATTCATGTGCTTATGATTTTAGTCGGGGCTCCGGCTTCCGCCTGAGCGACGTGATTCGAAGAAATTCAATATTATCGGACAAACTCTTTCAGTCCGCCCTTGTCGAGCAAGATGTCCAGCCGACACGGAATAACAGAGACATGCCCGGCAAGCTGGACCTGCCACAAGCTGAAAGGGGCAGGGCTATTTTCAAAGGAACCGTCATGCCGTCTGCCGCACAACAAACCATGAAAACAGCCCCCGTCCTCCTCGTCCATACCGCCCATTCTGTCCCTAGGCACCCCTGCACGGCGGATTCTATCTTCAAAGAAAACCTCTCCGCAGAACCCAAACCTACATCCTCTGCCGAGCGTTCACCCGCCGCTCAGAACCAGGTTGTTTCACAGCCGGATCCGGAGCACGAGAAAAGCAAGGACAGCGTTCTAAAGGATAAATCAGCAGTCGAAGGCATCCTCGTTAAATCCGCCTCGCCGGGAACGACTGCTGCGAACAGCGAATTCCTGAGCACCCTGAAGC
>CAZCEM010000051.1:0-9706 GCA_964497555.1 uncultured bacterium | reverse complement strand
CTTTCTCCCTTTCTCCCTTTCTCCCTTTCTCTTTATTTATGACCATTTGAACGCAATTTGGTATCAGAACAAGTTCCCGGCTTGGATATAAAACAGGTTCTGATGGGGGATGCCCCGGTTCGGATTTAGATGCCCCCATTGAAGATGTATAGGCCCAAGGATAGTATCCAGAGCGAAATAGACCGAAAAAGAGGTCAACAGGTTCTCTCTTTTTAAGCGGGCGCCCGGATCCTGCCAATTGCCGCCCGCATCGACGCGAATCCCCCAATAGGCATCCGCCAGGAGTTGACTCAATAGGTCGTAGCGCAACTCAGCTCCGCCGTTGGTTTGGATAAGCCCCACCTTCTCGTCTAGATGCAGCCCGGGAAACTGGTGAATCCCCCCCAGACGAAACTGCTCGTCGCGAGGCGTGGTTCGGTCCGCGGTGCCGCCAGCCAAATGCAATCCTAAAGTGTAACGCTTCGCCAGCGGAAAATAGGATTCCGCTGAGCCCCACAACCGGTTGAAGCTGACGTCCGAAGCCAGATGCTGTCCCGCTGACTCCACAGCGCTGTCGAGGCGAAAGCCTCTCTTTGGATAAGGATATCGGTCTTGGGTATCCAGCCCGACTTTGGCGCCGACCGCCGCCAGATGATATTGTTGGACGCTGGCTTTATATTTAAAGCAGTGCTCCTCCAATCTCATAGTCAGCGCCAGCAAGCCCCAGGAGTGCGCCAATCCTCCCAATTCCACTGACGCGCCCCACCGGGAATCAAAATAGCTGACTAACACCTGATGGGCATTGCTGTACACCGAGCGCTCCCGGTCAGCGTATCCCACGGTGACGTCGGCGATGATGGGCCAGCGGGAGACCTTGTCAATATGAAAAGAAAAATGGTAATCAGAATTCAGCTCGCCCACGCTCGCAAACAACACCGTCCGTGTGGGAAAAACCGGCCGCCAGGGAAATGAATACTCGACAAATCCCTGCGTGCGCTTTTCCGATAAATAAGCCAATCCCAGTCGAATGGGCGGCGGCTGTTCCTGAACGTGAAAAACCAGCCGCCAACGCCCCTCGATGTCAGAGGGTACAATCTGAGAAATCACATTTCGAAACAGACCGGTGGCATACAGGCTTTTAACAGCCTTCACGATTTTTTCCCGCTTAACCGGCTCACCTATGACAAGGGGCGTTTCATAGACCAGCGAATGAGGCTTCAAACGATGCAAACCGGTGAAAACCACCGAATCGAGAAGGCCTATCTCCAACTGGAGAAGCAGCGCGCCCGTTTGCTCATCCCAGGACTTCACCCGCAGCCGCGCCAACGGATAACCGGCTTGACGCAGACAACGGTGCGCCGCTCTGATACGTTCATTCAATTTTTTCGGCGTCAAAGGCTCGCCGACCAGCGCTGACAACTGCTTCTTCAGCGACAGCGATGAAACCGATGAATCTCCTTGGACAAGGACCTCATTCACAACCTTCGGCAAGGTCTCTTTAATACTCAACGCGCCGTTTGACTCATCAAACTCAGCCCAAACGTCGCAGACCGCACCTGAATTGAACCGACGTCGTATAAGCTCCCTCACCGCGCGCAGCGTGACCAGATTGTTCGAATCGATAATTAAAGATTCGTCGGTTGGCTTTAATCCCGTAATGGAATCGACCCTAATTAACATCGAATCATCCGGCAAGGCCGGCAGTTCCAATAATTCGCGCAGCCGAGGCAGCGCCCGCTCCATCTCCGCCGCTCCGGAATCGAGCACGGCGCGGTACCACTCCAGCGAGGGCGTCTCAACCGAGATGTTCGGCTTCAGCGCAACGTCCGCGCGGTAGAGGGATTGTTCGATATTATCCTGTTCCAGAATCGTGGTGACCTGATCCACAATCAGCCAGGGTTGATAAGGCGGTTTAATGTCGTGCAATTCAGCCGATACATCTACCGCTAACACAACGTCTCCGCCAATATCGCGCGCTAACTCGACGGGGATATTGGTGAAGATCCCGCCGTCGATGAGTTGAAGAGTGTCGAGAGCTAATGGATCCAACAACAGGGGCACCGCCATGGACGCACGGATGGCGATGGCTGGATCGCCGCTGCGGAAGACAATCGGATTGCCGGAATTCAAGTCGGTGGCGATGACAGCATACTTTATCGGCAGTTCGTTCCACACCTGAAGCGGGAGGTCAGGAAGTTCGAGCGTTTGGTCCAGCAAGTGCTGGTAAAGGCTCTGCCCGGGGGTTATCGCGCCGGGAAGGATGGGGCTGAAGTCACGCTCTAACCGTATCTCCAGAAGATGACGGCTGAGTTCCTGTTTTCGAGCCAGAATCATGCTCCGACGCTCCGGCTCGTCTTCCAGCATCGACTCGAGATTCAGCTGACGAAAGCTCTCGGCGATTTCATCGGGAGTGAAGCCCTCACAGTACAAACCCGCCACCAAGGCTCCGAAGGAGACGCCCGCAATGGCGTAAGGCATAATGCCGGCTTGTTCCAAGGACTTGAGGGCTCCAATATGCGCCAAGCCTCTCAAACCTCCGCCCGACAGCGCGAGCGCCAGCCGCGGCGCTGCGGGTTCCTGCCCCAGGTTCAGACCGTCGGGAGCCCACGCTGTCCGCACAGGGATTCGAATCTCACGCGGGACTGGCGCGGCTGCTGTGACGCCAGCCCCCAGCAAGAGCAGCAGGAAGAACGCTGCCTCCCGACTGAACCGATTCATATCAGTTTATTTCACCAGCAGCAACTTTAACGCGGAAGACAACCCGTGTTCCCGGTTACTCCCTCCCGCAGACGCATCCAGACGGGCAAAGTACACGCCAGACGGATTGCCGGAGGCATCCCAAATTACCCGCCCCGAGCCAGCGTCCGACGAATGCAGCTCCTTAAAAAAGACCAACCGCCCCGAAGTATCGAAAATCTTCAGCTTCGCTGAACTTGGCGGATTTAAACTGTAATAAAGGATAACACGACTGTTGAAGGGATTCGGGTTGGCGCTGAGTAGGCACGATTCTGCGGGCAGCGCCGCTGTGTTGGCTTTGACAGCAAGCACCGAGAATCCATTAATCTGCCAGGTTTGGTCGCCTGCCAAAACTGCCGCCTTCAGCGGTACAGCAGCTTCCTGGTCAGGAGTTCGCCAGAACAAGTTTAATGCTTCACCAACAGCTAAACCGGCGTCCCGCGGATGCTCCTCTCCCCACACCGCCAGCCCCGCTTGAGTCTCGCCGGCTCTTACCTCGACCATGCCGCTAAGCCGGCCCTCGCGGTCCCAGGCCTCAACGACGCCGTTTACCATCGGCGCCTCGAACTTCAACAGCAGGCTGTGGTTGGTCCCCCCTACTCCCGGCGGTACTAAAGCTGCTCCCGAAGGCTTGGATAAAACATTGGCTTGGTCAAGCTCTAAGGTGTAAACCAAATCCATCGCGCGGTTCATACGGACCAGATATCCCTTCCCCGGCTGTAAATCGTCTAAATTACTAAAGTCATATTCCAGCGACCAGAATCGTCCATTTCCGTCCTTGACCAGCTCAAGATGATCCACAATACCGTCCAGCGTGACTTCAGCCGGCAGTGGCGATTGGGGCAAATAGGCTATCATGCTCCAACCAGCGCCCAAGGGAATGGGAGTATCTACCGATGTCCGGTCGCCGATGATGAGCAGCTCGGCCTCCTCATCGACCTTGACCAGATAGCCCTGCAAAGGATCCCAATCGCCGATGTTGTTGAAATGGAAGCGGGGAGAATAAAATGCCCCGACTCCATTCTTTACCAATGAAAGCACATCCCGCTCGACCAGCTGTGCGAAAACGACCTCCAGCGCGGGATTATCCGGCAAATGAGGCGCGCTAACCATCGACCAGCCCTCTCGGAATGACAGCAGCATCATCGGCGGCGCCTCACCCTCCGAAGGCGAAGGACTCCAGACCGATTGGTCGCCTTCCGCATCCGCCGCTCTGATGGAAAAAACCCAACCGTTATCAGGATTATAGTCCTGAATAATTAGGGCTGTTTCCTCAAGACCTTCAGCGACTATTTCTGTTTGTGAAAATGACCGCATAGGACCTATATCGTCAATGTAGATGTGGTCGCCATTGCCTGCCACCAGAAAATGGTAATAACGGAATCGAAGCCAGATGTGTTTTCCGCGCCACGGGCGAAGATTCCACCAGAAACGCTCATAAGCGTTATTGGTATTGATGTTGGAGAGAACTTGACCGTGCGAATAACCCTGCACGATGACTTCATGAGTGCTGCGACCGGTCACTGCGGTCCAAGTCAGCTTGTTTTCCGATACTTCCAGCGCCAGATTCTCATCGCCAGTCATCCGCAGCCGCATCCACGCCCATAACGTATCCGGGGCCGCCATCGGCTCGAAGTATGTCAGAGTCCCTATTAAATTAGTCATGTTGACCCGGTAGCAGCAAGGCTCGCTTCGCTCTAGAAAATTATAAATGCTTATCCCATCGGCAATCCAAAGGTCATCATCAGCGGGGATTTCATCTATCAGCGGATCCGCTGTCAGTTGAGCGAGGACATCAAAGCTGACAGCAGGATTGGCTTCGTCGTCGGCTCTTTCCCAAGAGAGATGCACTGCACCTTCAGGATCCACATAGTAAGAAGCCCTCACAGGAGCCAGCGGAGGCAAAACTCCCGCTGGATGCCCGGCATATTCTATTAATTCGAGACAGGCAGGGAGGTTCTCCTGGACGAGAGCCGGCACCCGGTTTAAGGGCGGCCAGAAATTATCCTGACGAGTGCCTACTTCTATAGTGAAAGGATAGATGCGGTCTTCCACGTCCCAACTGTAAACCCAATCGTCGGTTTCGCCGTTTGTGATGTAAATGGCTTCCCAGCCGGTGCCGCACACATATTGGTTCCTCGCGGTCATCTTTTCCGTGAATCCACACAGAACTGCTCTATCAGGCGCATGAAGAAAATCATAGCCCCAGGGGAAAAGGCACAAATTTCCATAAGAATGGAAAAACAGGGTGGCGGCAAAATGCTGCTCAATGACGAGGTCCCGGATAGCTTGGATTTCCGGTTCGGAAAAGGGACCCGTGCCGCGATAGGTCTCGCTGCCGGGATTCCCGCTGGACCCAAGGTCGTCATATCCCCAAGCGTAACCGAAATTACGATTCAAATCCACACCGATAGAACCGTCGTTGTTGTGTCGTTTATTCTTTCGCCACAGGCCTCCGCCATCGGGGTTGTTGCGCTCGTTTTCAAAGTACCCATCGGGATTTACACAGGGAACTAACCAAATTGCTCGTTCGTTGACGAGTCGAGTTATTCGTTCATCCTCGCCATAATTAATAAGCAGCATATTGGCCAAAGACATAATTACTTCGACAGTAACAACTTCGCGGGCATGAATCGCAGCCGTCAACAGGACTTTGGGTTCATCTTCATCTTCTTCAGGATTGTCAGAGATGACCACCGCCCACATATCTCGGCCCTCGATGGTTTCGCCGAAGGCTATAGGAGCGGTTATAAGGTCGGGGAAATCTTCATGATACTGCCGCATCTCCTCTTCGATTTCAGCTAAGGTGCGATATCCACCCATGTCGTCGCGGTGAGGCGCCAGACGGCTGACGAAATAGGTTTCCAGATCGCGTTGAACCAGGTTGTAATGCAGTCCTGAGGCGCTGAGACGCTCTCGGTCTTCTTGGTTGGAAATTACCACGTCGGCGGTTCCTGACGGTGAGATATAGGCTACATCCAGACCTTGCTCGAGTAGAACCAACAGGTCGCCGGGGCCGCGCAGCCCCACTTCGTACATATCCGATGCTCCTTGGGCAGCGTCCATAAAAAGCAATAATGCTCCCACTAACAGGCTGATTAATTGCTTGTGGCGCTTCATAATTCTCTCCTTAGTAAAAATCCAATGCTTGAAGGGTGGATTCAACTGGCCGGGAACGAAGTTACAGCTGGCAGAAGCATCAGATCCAGCGCTTCATCCAGAGTCTTCACCGGAAATAACTCCAAGGGGTCGCGCACCGCCGGCGGAACTTCGCTGAGTTCCCGCTGATTCCGGTCGGGTATAATGACCTTTCTAATGCCGCCTCTCACGGCAGCCATCAGTTTCTCCCTTAATCCCCCGATAGGCAGCACGTCGCCGCGCAAGGTAATTTCGCCGGTCATAGCGATGTCTCCCCGAGCGGGACGCCGGGAGAACATCGACGCCAGCGCCACGGCTATCGTCAAGCCCGCCGAGGGCCCGTCCTTGGGCACCGCGCCTTCGGGCAAGTGGATATGGACTTCCTGCTTCAAATAATCCTCGCCGTTGAATCCAATTGCCGCCGACCGGCTGCGAACGGCGGTCAAAGCGGCTTTGGCGGATTCCTGCATCACTTCGCCCAGTTTGCCGGTGAGAGTCAAGCTGCCCTTGCCTGACATGGTCTCGGTCTCGATCAGCAGCAGCTCTCCGCCTGTGGGCGTCCAAGCCAGCCCCACCGCCGCACCGATGCGATTCTCACCGCTGGCTATGTGGTTGTCGAAGCGAGGAACGCCCAGCATCTCTTCAGCCATGGCAGAAGTAACCGTCAGCGGCCTCTTCAGCTCCGGCTCACTCACCAGCTTGCGGGCTGATTTCCGCAGGACCTTTGCGACCATGCGTTCAAGCTCCCGCACCCCGGCTTCCCGGGTGTAATGCTCAATCATTACATTCAGAGCGTCGTCGGCAATGGTTACGCTGTCTGCCGGCAGTCCGTTCTGTTCGAGCTGTTTTGGTATCAGAAACCGCTTGGCTATCTCGAACTTCTCCTGATGCAGGTAGCCGTGCAGTTCGATTATCTCCATGCGGTCCTGAAGCGACCAGGGTATGGCGTCGCGGGTGTTGGCGGTGGTGATGAACAATACCTGTGACAGGTCATAATCGACTTCCAGATAATGATCCAAGAAGGCGTGGTTCTGTTCGGGATCCAGCACCTCCAGCATCGCTGACGAGGGGTCACCGCGGAAATCGGTGCTCATCTTATCAATCTCATCCAGTAAAAACACCGGGTTAACCGTGCCGGCCTTCTTCATCCATTGGATGATGCGCCCCGGCAGCGCTCCGATGTAAGTGCGGCGGTGTCCGCGAATCTCAGCTTCGTCGCGCACCCCCCCCAATGATACGCGCACGAAGTTGCGGTCCAACGCCCGTGCGATGGATTTCCCCAGCGAGGTCTTCCCTACTCCCGGCGGTCCCACCAGACACAAGATTGGTCCCCGGATCTTGCCCGCCAGTGCCAGCACCGCCAGGTGTTCCAGGATGCGCTCTTTGGGCTTTTCCAGTCCGTAGTGGTCCTCTTCGAGTATCTGAGAGGCTTTCTCGATGTCGGTGTTGTCCTTGGTAGTCTTGTACCAGGGGACGTCCACCAGCCAATCGAGATAGGTGCGGATGACGGTCGCCTCCGGCGACAGCATCGGCATATTGACCAGCCGGTTCAGCTCTTCTTCAGCTTTTTCTTTAGCTTCTTTAGACAGCCGGGCTTTCTTTATCTTGCGGCGGTATTCCAGAACGTCGGTGAGGTCGTCATCGGGGTCTTCGCCCAATTCCTTCTTTATGGTGCGAATCTGTTCTTGAAGGTAATATGCGCGCTGGGACTTGGTGATTTTATCCTTGACCTTGCCTTCTATATTCTGCTCAAGGTTGAGGATTTCGATTTCACGTTTTAATTGAGAAGCCAGCAGCAGCAGGAGGTCGTAGATATTCTCAGCTTCCAGCGTGCGTTGTTTCTGTTTGAGGTCGGTGCTCAGATGTATCGCCACGAAATCCGCCAGATGCCGGGGGGACGTTATCTGGTCAATGGTCATGGTGATCTCATCGGGAATCTGACGGTTCAAGGTGATGAACTCCTTGAACATAGAACTCAAGTGGCGGTGAGCCGCTTCGACATCAGGCGTGACCAAATCGACGTCATCGATGGCCTTGATGCAGGCGGTCAGATGATTGTCGCTGAGCTGGAATTTCAACACCTTCAAGCGCAATATCCCTTCAACCAGCACCTTGGCAAGACCGTTGGGCAGTTTCAGCACCTGGATGATGCGTCCCAGAACTCCCACCCGGTACATGTCTTTCGGACCGGGATTTTCGTTGCCGGCGTCACGCTGCGCCACCAAGGCGATCATCCGGTCGAGCGTTACGCCCTTGTCAACCGCAGTGATGGTGCCTTCGCGGCCAATGACCAGCGGCACCACCATGTGGGGAAATATCACCAGATCTCGCAGAGGCAGCACTGGAAGCTGTGCCGGTATCAGTTCTTTTGACTCTTTAGTACTATTTTTTTGCTTGCTCATGCAGTCTTTAGAAGAAGATCCGATGATCTCCGTTTAGGGGATTCTCTCAAGTAAGCCCGGGAATCCGGCGGGATGGCGCGCCTGCCGCGGATCGAACGCGGAACCTACGGCTTAGAAGGCCGTTGCTCTGTCCTATTGAGCTACAGGCGCAAGGCGATGACGCGGCTCACCCGCCATTGCGAACCGGACCGGAAAACCCGAATTGAAAGCCGGTACGGAAGCAGAGCAGGGCTTATATCTGCATCTTATAAGATAGATAAAGAATGGACTCTTTGCAAGAAATGCTCCAGAACACTCATGCGATTCTGGATTTATTTAGGTGAGGGAAGGCAGTGGATGGGGGTGGGAGCAATCGTATCTTTAGTGATTATCTGTTTCTTAATTTGGTTCTTGACAGGAGGACAGGCCGGGACGCCTGTCTTCCTGACCTGTCACTGTTTAAGTCGCCGCTTTCAGTTTCGCCGCTCGCGCTTTGACCAGCGCGTCGATGGTTTGCAGGTCATCCGCTTCGATCGACCAGCCCGCGCCGCCGACGATCTCGTCCACCTGGCTGGGGCGGCGAGCGCCAACTATAGCGGAGGTTACGTCAGGGCACCGAAGCGTCCAGGCTATGGCTAACTGCCCTACAGTCTTTCCATATTTCGCAGCGATAGGCCGCAATCGTTCCACCAACGCCATATTGAGCGCGTAGTTCGGTGGATTGAACTCGGACGACTTCCTCCGCCAGTCGTCCGGCGCCAGCCGACTGACGTCGAAAGTGCCCGTCAATAAACCCGACTGCATGGGGCTGTAAGCCACGATGCCGACCTGATGCTCCCGGCACCAGGCGAACTCGCCATCGGTTTCGTAGGCACGGCGCATGAGGCTGTACGGTGGTTGCAGTGAGGCAATCGGATGGATAGCCTGCGCGCGTTTCAGATGACTGAGGCGGAAGTTGGAAACTCCGCCGTAACGGATTTTCCCCTGCTCAATCATTCGGGCAATGGCTCCCCAGCCCTCTTCGATGTGCTCGTCGTCGGAGGGCCAATGAATCTGGTACAGGTCGATGCAATCGGCGTGCAGCCGCCGCAGGCTGGCTTCACATTCCCGCGCCACGCTGTCAGCGTGGAGGCTGCTGGACAATTCACGGCTTTCGCCCCACACCAGCGAGCATTTAGTAGCGACAATGGGCTTATCAGCTATGCCTTCCAGCGCCTGAGCCACAACTTCCTCGCTGTGCCCCAGCCCGTAGGCTGCGGCGGTGTCGATCCAGTTGACGCCTAAATCCAGCGCCCGGTGGATGGCGGCGACGGATTCGTCGTCGTCCTGCGGCCCCCATCCGAACCGCCAGCCCCCGCCTCCCAACGCCCACGCGCCGAAGCCTATCTCGGTCAGATGAAGATCTGTGAAGCCTAATTTGCGGGTTTGCATGGATTTAGTCCGTAACTATGTCTTAATGTATGGATCTGAAC
>CAZCEM010000050.1:0-9719 GCA_964497555.1 uncultured bacterium | reverse complement strand
GCCTACTGCCCACTGCCCACTGAGCACTATACTGCCTATTGCCCGCTTTTTAATATCTCAATCGGAAACGGCTTGGTGGCTTCGCCGGTGTAAAGCGACAGATGCGGAAAGGGTATCTCGATGCCTTCCTCGTCGAAACGCGCTTTAATCTCCTCCATGATGGTGTTCTTCAGCGTCAGCCAGTCGGTTTTAGCCGCCCACACCAGAAACAGCAGCTCGATGGACGATGAGCCAAAGGCGGAGAATATAATCAACGGCTCCGGCTCATTGAGACAGATGGGATTCTTGCGAGCCACGTCGAGAAGGATCTTCCGAACCCGCCTGACATCCTCTTTATACGCCACGCCAATCTCCAAATCAACCCGGCGAATCGGAAAGCGGGTGATGTTGATTACTTCACTCTTGATGACAGATTCATTGGGCAGCCGGACGAACTTGTTGTCAAAGGTGCGCAGCTTCACCGACAGCATATCGATGGACATGACGGTTCCGGTCTGCGAGCCCACGGTGATTACGTCTCCAACCTCGAAGGATTTCTCCACCATCAGAAACACGCCGCTGATGATGTTCGACACGCTGGTCTGGGAGGCGAAGCCGATGGCGATGCCGAGGATGCCCGCCGCTCCCAGCAGGTGAGAAAACTTAAATCCGACCTCGTTCAACACTGAGAAGGCTATGACCGCGATGCCGGAATATATCACCAGCTTGCTGAAAATCATCCCCTGCTGCGGCGATAACTTCTTTGAGAGGCTAGCCTTAAGCCATTTGCCAATGAGAAATACCAGCGGCAGGCCAACGACGAACAGCAGCGCCAGACGAATCAACGTGGAGAGACGCTCCGGATTGAAGAATTCCTTGACCAGACCGTGAAAATCCACGATAAAACCCATCATCGACTCCTCAACTGAACAACACCCCCACTCCCGGCAGGTCTGTCAAAGCTGCAAAGGAACGCCCTACTAAACCTTTCTTCAGGACCTCGCGGGGCGGCGAGACGAGCAGCGCTTGGGGAGCGGCGGTCGGCGGCGCGCCGCTGGCTTCTATCTGACTGGCAGCGGCATCGCCGCGATAGACCAGCTCCATCTCATCGGTCCACAGCCGGTCTCGCTCCCAAAATAAGGTCAGGTATTGATTTTGCAGACAGACCTTTTCGATTTTCAGGTCATCAGCGCTGCGATTGATAATCATAACCGGACAGGTTGCTAAAAACGGGTAGCTGGACTTATAGTCAACCTCTTGTCTCATACGGGTTGTTACCCAGTAGCATAGCTCACCCTCTGTGAAGCCTCCGAACCAGGTTTTTGACAGCAACACAGACGGCAATTCTAAAAGAGGAGCAGCGGGATTCGTGTCCATCAAGACGGCTATCCAAATCGGCACTGAGACGAAGACCTCTGTGCTGTGATTACCCGGCAGATTGAGCAGCTTCTCCGGTTGCGCCACCACTGGCCGGTCGGGCAGACACGGCGAAAGCCGGACGACCGGCGAGTGCTGCTCAACCGCCCATCGGCGCCACTGGAGCGTCTCGTCTGTGTTCGATTCTTCAGTGTGGTTGAGTAGGTCATAGGGAGTGTTGGCGCTGGTGCCGAAATACTGGTGACCCACCAGAATATCCCCGGCTGCGCAGGTCAGCGACAGGCGCAGCGAGCCGATGGTCAGCCGTTCGACTTCCTCCTTCCGGAGATGATATTTGCCCCAGGGAGAGGGCAGTATGTTTTCCAGATTGAGCATTAAAACTAAATCTAAGCCCCCGAACTATCCGGCTTTCTCCTTCTTGAAACAACCGAAGAAGGCTGGTCCTCTCACCGATTTTGTCTCTTTACTTTTAATCACTGTCAGTCCCGCTTCACGCATTAATTCTCGAATTTCCCATGAGGGTATTCCATGCTTGTCGCGAGTTGGCTCGGATATAACTAACTTCCCGCCGTCGTTTAAGGTTTTAACCAAAGCCTGCACGACGTCCCGACGCTCGTCCTGGGGAATGTCATGCAGCACGTAAGTAATGTTGATCAAATCGAAGCGGGTCGCCTCGCTTCCCAGCTCCAAGATCGACTTGTTGGAGAAGTGAATCCCCGATGTCTTATTTAGTTTCTTCCTGGCTATCTCCAGCCAGGCCTTGGAAGTGTCGAGGCAAGTAATCTGTCCCCCTTTTTTCAATTTCTTGGCGGCAAAGCGGGCGAAATGCCCGGACCCGCAGCCAAAATCCAGAATCTTCTCGGTGCCTTTCAGTCCTAGTTGCTCCACGTGCTCCCGATACCATCCGATGAAGAGACCGCCGTTCAGCCAACGGTCGCCAAACAGCTCCAATGCGCTGGGATTCTCAAAACTCATCTCGGAAAGCCTCGTATTTTAAGAAGTCAATTAAATCATACCCGCAAAGCCTTTCTCATGGCTTGAATGTGCTTCGGCGTCGTGCCACAGCAGCCGCCGATAATCCGCACTCCCAAGTCCCGCAGCCGTTTGGATCCTTCAGCGAACTGCTCCGGCATCTCTTGCCAGACTGTCTCCCCCGCTCTCACCATAGGCAGCCCGGCGTTGGGTTTCATCAGCAAGGGCAGCGCGGTCAGTTCAGCGAACTTCTCTGCAATCTCAATCATAGCGCTCATGCCGATGCTGCAATTAGCGCCAACCACCCGAGCGTCGGCTTGCTCGAAGCGACGGATGGCTTGTTCGAGGCCGTTCCCAAACGGGGTGTAATATCCCCCCGCGGCGCGGCTCAAGGTGAGGGAGGCAAAGACGGGCATATCCGGCGCAATCCCCCGCGCCGTCCGGACCGCAATCACACCCTCCTCTACGTCCATGATGGTCTCAACATTTACGGCATCCACGCCCGCTTCGAGGAGCGTTGATATCTGACAGTGGTAACTCGCGGCGAGTTGATCCGGCTCGAGGTCACCGAAGGGCAGCAAATGGCGTCCGGAAGGTCCCACCGAGCCCACCACCCAGACGCTTTCCCCTGCCGCCTGTCGGGCTATCCGAACCGCCGCAGCATTGATATCCTCGCAGTGAGCCGCCAGCCCCCAGCGCTCCAGCGATAATGGCGAAGCCCCGAAGGTGTTGGTCTGAACAATTTCCGCGCCCGCCTGAATATAGGCTTCGAACACCCGCCAGACCAGATTCGGATTGTCAAGATTCAGCAGCTCCAGACAATGTCCCGCGCGGCATCCCCAACTCTGCAGCAGCGTGCCCATTGCCCCGTCAGCCAGAATTGGATTCGACTCGGTTAGCCTTTGACGTAAAGATTCCACGTCAGTGTCACAGGCCGGTGATGCGCCGCAGAACACGTTGGCGGCAGTAGCTGTCAGCCTGGCTGTCAGAAGAAAGCAAATCAGCGTTAGGCTGGACGCTCCGGCCGATGCCTATTATCCCGCAGCGGGAATTAACGGGAAGGAGCGCTCCTCCAAGCGCAAATCGCAAACCGCAGAATCCCTCCGGCAGCGCCGATGCAAGACGGAGGTTCTCCTCACAGGGCCAGTCATACCAGCCGGGGCTGAAGGGGCTGGAGTGGCTTAATCCAAGAGACGACAGCGCTTGTTCAATTCGAAGGAGCATCAACACGAGAGCTTTGTCCATCGCGGCTAAGCCGATGGAATCGCTGAGATAGCCCGCGAGCGGATCGTCCACCTCGAAATAACGGTTGGACCAACGGTCGAACTCATCCCCGCAGGAAATCGCAAACAACGCCGCTGTATCGCTGCCCCGTAACTCCTCCGCCACCGTGTCGCCGGTATTGAACAACAGAGAATCCAGAGCCACTCCGCCTGACTCAATCCTGAGAGGCGTCGCCTTATCCCAGACCCATCCGGCGCGGAGACGCAGGCGCTTCGCTGATTCGGCGAGCAGGTCGGTCAGCAATAAGTCGATCCCCGTGTCGCGGACCAGAGGGGTTTTCGCCTTATTCTGCAAAACGTCGCCGGTAGTCAGACTTAATTCCTCCGGGGTGAAAGAATACACTTGGACGATTGTTTCCAAACTGGCCCTCTATCAGCATGGCAGACATTGCAGTCTGTCATCAGCGAAAAGGTCTCATTAACGTCAGCCAAGAATATCCTGAGCGCTGACGCTTAGAGGCTTAAAGTTTCAAGGTGGCGCGCGAAGCTGTGCGGGTCGGGGAAGTATCCCGTGGCGCCGATGGACTGGGCAAAGGCAGGCGTAACCGGCGCGCCGCCGATATAGACCGCCTGGTCCGGGAATCTCTCACGCAGGGCGGTGACAGCATGGCTCATGTTCACCATTGTAGTGGTCAGCAGGGCGCTGAGAGCCACGATGCTGCCAGGGTGGTCGGCGCAAGCTTCAATAAACTGCTCAATCCTCACGTCCACCCCCAGGTCAACAGTCTCCCAGCCGTCGCCCTGCAGCACCATCCTCACGATATTCTTGCCGATGTCGTGCAGGTCGCCGGTCACCGTGCCTATCACCACTACGCCGCGCCGATGGATTTCACCCCTTTGATAATACGGTTCCAGATGCGCCATTGCCGCATACATGGCTTTGGCGGAGATGAGCAGCTCCGGGATGAAGGCTTCGCCGACAGCGAATCGGTCACCGATGCGGCGCATGCCGGTCATTAAAGCTCTCTTCAGCACCTCTTCCGCCGGGATGCCCGCGTCAAGCGCTTGACGGCAGAGTTCCGACGCTCCGTCCTGTTCGCGCATGTCAGGCGGGTAGCGGGAATCGCGCCTCTCTTTGCCGCGCTCGATGCAAAACGCAAGTTGGTTCAATATATCATTCATGTTGTATTTCAACAGGAGTTCAGGATAGTAATAGTGTTCAGTGCTGAGTGATGCTCGGTTGCTGTGAACTGAGCACTTGACCATTATATCGCTCAACTATCTCTCCCACGAGAGGCACCCGCTCGATGTCGCCGTTGGAGGAGATCTCATCAGAAATGCCCAACACCAGCTTGGGCGCAAACATCTCGATCAACTTCTTGGCAGTGGCTATCAGCGTTTCTATCGGATATACGGCGTCGAAATACACCGCCGGTATGCCGTCGAGCAGGAACATGTCGTCGCCCAGCCCGGCTTTAATCTGCTCAAGCGTCACGTCTCCCTGCGGCTGGGGAGTTACCGCCTCCAGACCGTCCAGTCCGGTCTCGCGGGCGTATTTCAACAGCGGTCCCGTATCGCCGTCCCAATGTGAATGCAGGAACTTCCCCGCAGTGTGCAGCCGCTCGCTGCGACGCTGGCACGCGGGCAGGTGATACTTCAGGAACAACGGCGGCGACAGCGTGCCGGCGTGGACGTTTTCACCAAAGTTAATGATTTCGATAGGCGAGCGGTTGATGACGTCTATCAGGCGGTTGTGGCACTCCTCCAGCTCCCGGAAGTAGGCTTCGACCTCAGCGGGCGTCTCATAAAGAGCAAAGACCGCGTTCTGAACGCCCATCTTATCGAGGTAGAGGTTCTGGACATTCATGCGCGGCATGTAGATGGTGGGCGCACCCAGGTCGCCTATTTCAGCCTGCAGCCGCTGATATTCGGCTTCATCCCAGCGCCAGTCGGCGTTGGCCTCCCGCCAGGCGGCGACCTTCAGCTCCTCCGTCGTCTCGACCTCCCACTTGAGGACAATCTCCGTGGGGCTGTTGGGAGACCGCCGCCAAACATAGACCTGTTTCCCGATGGGCGTGTGGATGGTGTATTCAGTGTCGGTGTCGTTAAGCTTTCGGTCGCTGAACCGTACCGACGGGTGTTCTATGCGTCGGAAGCAGTTGTTATACTCGTACAGCCGCGCTGAGCATCCCAGCGCGCGGTGCAGGTCATGCCGCGACAGACCGGTGTAAGGCGCAGGCAAGTCCCGCCCGGTGAAGACGCGGTCATCATACCAGCACAGGATGCGCGGCTGCCAGATGATACGCCCGCCGGAGCGGCCGAAGACCACGTCGCGATGCAGTTGGGAGAAGTCTTTCGTCAGAAATCCCAAACTTTTAATTGAGATGCTGATTAGGTAAAATAGGGATTTTTAAGGTTAAAAGAAAGGTTTGTTTGTTCGAGCGCCAGAAAAACTGAGGTGAAAGGAGTCAGAATTCACTATTAAGTTCAACTCTCCTCCCTACGTGTCTTCGGGAAAGAGATTTCTCAAGGCGGACATAAGCCTGTCACCCACTCCTTGAACCGAATACAAGCGTCTTATATTTCCAACACCCTTGGCAACGCTGGAGGATCAGTTTCCTTATAGATATTGAAGAACTCCTCCAGAGGCGGTTCAACCTCTTTAGCAACATATTTTCCCGCCATCAGTCGCAACAGAGCCGAATAATTAACCTTGAATTGAATCACATCGCCGATAGACAATCCGTCCCGCCGCTCGCCAATGTTCACTACCGTCAAGTCGCTGCTGGCCCCCGCGATCCGGTATTGAGGATTCATCGACGTCAATCCGGTTACATCCGTGTCCAGTTGACCGACCGTCAAGACCGCCCGATAGCCGCGCTTGCCGGGTGCGAAGTCGCTCTCCCCGACCGGTTCAAACGGCGTCATCCCAGAAGTATCCCCCAATGGCGTCAGACTTTTTTCCTTGATCTCGGCGATTTCCGCTTCCAGGATAATCGCATCGTCCCGCAAACCCTCCAGCGCTCCGCCCCGAACCAGATCTGTCCCCAAAAACACCGATTCGCCAATACGAAAGTGGTTGATGGCTTCAGGTACCCTACCCTGTAATAACAGCGGCAGCATGATGCTGGATCCCGCTGAAATTAAAGGTAGTTTCCGCTGGAATTTCAGTTCTAAAAGCTCGCGGTATAAGATAAGCTGGGTTAATTGATCAAGATTAGGCACCGCGCCTGAAAGGCAGCCCAGATTAGCGCCAATGCCGATAACCTCGATGTTATCGAGCTGGAAGACGTGATTGTAGAACTCCACCAGCGACCCTGGCAGCACTCCTTCGCGCAGATCGCCTAACTCGATCATTACCACTATGCGGTGAATTCGGTCGCGGCTTTTAGCTTGCCGGTTTAGAGCCTCTATGATCTCGATTTCCGAATTCAAGCTCACTTCCGCCAGCTCCTCCACCTCGGAGATGACTGACAGATGCGGCAGCCGCAGATACCAGGCTTCGAAGTTATCGACTACTTTCTCAATGGCGCGGATGTTGTCCAACCGCGAATCGCCCATCGATTCTACGCCCAGATGCTGCAACGCCTTTAAGGTGTCAGAATGCCCACACAGCACCTTGGTCACCAGCGTCCAGGAAGAGCCATGTTCCTTCATCCAACCGTTAACCACTCGAAAGTTGTGCCGCAGCACGTCAAGTTTGATGACGACTCGGTTCATTTGTGAAATCTCATCTCGGCGTACTTTGTGGTGAAACCGATGCGCTCGTACAACCGCTTGGCGGGATTCTCGTGCTCTACGTGCAGTTTGACGTCTCCTTCGCTCTCGGCGAGACAGCGTTCGATCAGTTGACGACCGACGCCTTTCCCACGCAGTATGGGATCTATGGTAACAAACAGCAGTATGTTTTCCGGAATGTAGCCCTTCATGCCGGTGCTTAGCATCAGCAACGCGCCAAGGAGCTGAGAGCCTTGATGCGCCAGCATCAGGAAGCCGCCTTCGCCGACTCGGTCGGAAAAGGCATAATCCAAAGCGCGCTGAATATCTTCCAGGCGATCTTCGTAGGGGTGCATGGTTTCATGGAAGAAAGATGCGATCTTGGCGCGGTTGGTCCAGCCAGGGATGAGGTGCGGTCTGGTGACTTTTGTGAATTCGAGGCGGCGGTCGGGAGAGAATCCGATAGTTGAGTCTGTCATGATAAACCTTGGTTTGTGCCTGAAATTCGCAATCGCGCCGGGGAGGAACCGGTCAGCAAGGGTCAATTACTCAAACAAAGAATTCGACACAAACCGGCGTCCTGATCGACGGTCGGATCAGGCGAGGTGATAGTCGCCGCCCTAACCGTCAGAGCGGTTGAAAACGGCGCTAAACTTTATCCAGATAAAGATACAAAAGATTTTCGCAAAAGTCAAATCAGGCTCCAGCCCGCGGGCGCTGGGCATTTTGCCTCGCGTGTGGCGACACAATACCGGAGCGCTTCGCGCTGTGTGCTATGTACCTAATACCGTGTGCTATGCACTTGAAATAAAGAACCGCCCGGCCATTGGGGGGGCCGGGCGGCTCGGGTAAGTACTCAGCGGAACTTCAAAGGCGCTCTTCACAAAGAGGTTACTTCACCAGCATAACCTTCTGAACCCCGGTGAAGCCAGTGGCTTCCAGGCGCACCAGATACAATCCGGCGGCAGCGTCAGCAGCGTTCCAGACCGCGGTATGGTAGCCTGCCGCAACTTCGCTGTTCACCAGATTGACAATCATACGACCACTCACATCGAAGACGGACACGTTGACGCGACCGGCTTCGGGAATGCCGTAGGTCAGTTTGGTCATGCTGTTGAACGGATTCGGATAAGCTGCGTTCAGGCTGAATTCGCTCGGCAGAACCGTCGTCAGAACGACTGCGCTTCCCGCGTCAATAACCGCGCCTTCAGCATTCCGCAAATCATATCCAACCGTCAACTCAGACTCGTTGCCGGTCCTAGTGAATACGACTTCAGCGATTTTACCGGAACCGCTGGCGCCGTTTTCACTGCTCAGGTCGCTGAGGAAGATCCTCAACCCGGACTCACAGGTGTAACCTCTGAAGAAGTCACCATTCACAAAGCCACCCAGGTTGTAGCTTTCAAGTTTGTAATCTCCGCTGTTGAAAGCGACGTCCAGTTCAGCGGTGGTCAGGCCCTTAACGTTATCGGCGAGAATATCGAGGACCGTATGACCGCTTTCCTCGCGGGTGACTATCCGAACATTATCGCTGCCACCAAGGGAGGCGATGGTTCCGTCGCCCGGCTGCGGCCCCGGCTCCGGTGAGCGAGGCAGCGAAAAAGTGCTTACTTTAGCGTTGTACCAGTCGAACATCAGGGTGAAGGCCATCAGGTCTTGCACGTCGAGTTTGCCGTCAGGATTCGCCCAGAGATCAGGCACTGCGGAACCAACGTAAGGCGCCAGGTCAGCGATCATGTCCTGGGCGCCGCCGCGTCCGTTCCAAGCCATGGTAAAGACGATGATGTCGTCGATGCCGAACACACCGTCGGGATTGGGGGTCATGTTGGGGATTGTGCCCCGTCCCGCGCCGGATGCGTCAGCGATGTCACCAAGGTATCCAATTTCCACATTCAGGTTGTTCAAGGTGGGGGTGGTTAAAGCCACGCCCTTGTAGTCGGTCCAGGAACCGGCTGTGATCTCGATTTCGTCAGAATAGACGCGGCTGCTGGTGGTGATGGCGTCATCTTCCACCTGAACCGTAACGATTGCCAGCGTATAGACCGGAGAACCCGGAACCAGACCGGTGTTGGATCCCACTACCGCCGTGTTCACTTCGAACGTGCCGGTAATGTTGTTGGAGTTGGATTCAAAGATGGTGCTCTGATGCTGAACCGACTGCCAGCCCGGTCCTTCCACGATGCTTACGATCTGCATCTTGTCCGCTGGGAACGAGCCGCTGAAGTTGACCGCTGCCACGCTGTCAGGATAGATCGCCACCAGATTAAACTGGCGCATCGAGCCATTCTGCAGCGAGATGTATTCGTCGCCGTCATAAGCGTCAAAGGCGCCGAGGCCCGAACCGTAGTCCGAGCTGACCGTCAGATAAGCCGGAGATTCGCCGTTCGATGAATCCGCATCCAGTATTACGTCGTCCGAATCGTACAGCCGAGCCATCAGATAGTATGAACC
>CAZCEM010000049.1:2045-9852 GCA_964497555.1 uncultured bacterium | reverse complement strand
AGTCCTACAAGGTGATTCATACGATAAGACCAATCCAGGCGTTGAGAGAGCGATTCATGTTTCAGTATGTCGGAGTTTTCTTGCATTGAAAGTTAAAACAATGTATATTATAATTCTGAATAATCTCCCCAGAAACACCTTTCTCCGGTAGTACGCCGCAAAGCGCGGATGAGTTTCTTAGAGATGCAAGTACGGAGGCCACCATGCATCAGTTCAGATCTCTGTTTTCAGCGCTCCCCATCCTTCTTTTAATCTTTGCATTCGGGCTGTCTTTTGCGCACGGCCTGCACGCCGCATCCAATTCCCCAAAGCCCCGCGCCGGCTATCCACAGCGGGACTGGCCTGAAATTGCCGTAGAACCCGCTGCGATAGAAGTCGATCCGGAACCAGGCGCCCGCGCCGTTGAAGAGGTTATCAACGTTCAAAATGTTGGCGATCGAGTGCTGACCTTTGAAACGGACATCGAGGTCATCGCGGAGCCTGGACGAGACCACCCCGGTCCGCAGCGCGACCAACCTGAATCCCGCTTCGCGCTGTTCCAAGACGTTGCCGCCTGGAGAGGAAATCTTTGGGAACAGATACTCGATCTGGTGGAAGGCTTGGAATACGTGCATTACACCTCCCAGGACTTCGCCAATTTCCCCATCGATGAATTCGATGTAGTATGGGTGGTTCACTGCGAGCAGCCGGACGCTTACAACACCGCCTACAACAACAACCGCGAACGCTTCGAGGAATGGGTGGACGCCGGCGGCGTCTATTACGCCAGCACCGGCACCAACAACTATAACATAGTGCCCATTCACCCCGGCGAATTGCGGTACACCCAGGGCGGCAGCGCCAACGGCACCGTTCGCATCAGCAGCAATCCCGACGACGAAAACTACAACTACTTCGCAGAACTGATGAACTGGCAGCCCGGAACCGTGCTGCAGGGCAACTTGCTGTTCCATGTCCATTACGAACAGCAGGACGTCGATAACATCGAGAACAGCGATTGGCAGCAGACCATCGTCACCCTCGAAAACCAGGACGTGCCCGGAATCGTGGTGTATTCCTTCGGCGGAGGTTTCTGCGTGGTCGGCGGCGTGACCGACGGGCACCAGCAAGCCAACTGGAACCAGCCGCCCAACTGGGGCTCCGCTGGAGAAGAACTGTGCTTCTACCTCGACTTCCTCGCCCACAAACAGCGGTGGATTTCAATTGAGCCCACCGAGGGCCGATTGAATCCTGGCGAGGACGTGGATGTTGTCGTCACCTTGAACTCCGCTGGTTTGTTCGGGGGAGACTACGAAGCCGACGTCCATTTCCTCTCCAATGATCCATCCGATCCCGACGTCCCCGTCAACGTGCTGATGCACATTACCGGCGCTCCGCAATTGGCTGACCGGTGGCCTGCCGCCTATGGCTACCCCGACGTCCTGGACTGGAACCTCGCCTTTGAAGACCTGTTCTTCGGCGGTCCTTACAGCATCACGGTCGAACTCAGAAACGATGGCACCGATGACCTCGTGATTTTCGACGTCTATTGTGAAAACGAATACTTCACCGCCGGCTGGGAGAATGAAGTCGTCCTGCCCCCGCGCGAGAGGCTGGCCCTGGATTTCACCTTCAACGCCAACGAAGCCGGCGATTTTAACGCCGATATGGTCATTGTATCCAACGACCCAATCAATGGGGAGTGGACCATACCGATGCACGCCCGCGCCTTTCCGCCGCCGGAGATAGCTGTGGAGCCTAACGCGATTGAAGATGAGTTGAACACCGGAGAACGCTCCGAGCACATCATTAACGTCAGCAATCAGGGCGAAGCGGACTTAAGATTCACCACCGATATCGAAATCATAGCCGAGCCAGACCGTGACTGGTGCGTTCGCGACGTCCGCGATGTCGGCCGAGTCGGTCCCCACCGCGACGACCCCGGCGACCTCATCGCCCAGTTCAACGGACCCAACGTGGTGAACCAGTACTGGTCGCCGGTTGGCTGGGACTGGGACAATGAAGTCATGTACTTCACCGGCTACACCAGCAACATGATTTCCGTGTGGACGCACGACAACTACCAGAACTTCCGTGAAGTCCGCCGCTTCGCCACCCCCAATCCTATGGACGGCGGCTGGTACAACGGCGTCCTGTACGTCTGCAATCTCAACCTCAACACCGCCCTGCGCCGCTTCGACTTCGAGGGCAACAACATCGGCGACCTACAGATGGGCTTCCCCTGCTACGGCGTGGCGTTCGACCTCGAAGAAGGCTGGATGCTGGCGCGGGAGCAGTCGGGCGCGTATCCCATCCATGTTTATGAGATGGACGGCAACAACCGCGGGAGAGAAATCGGTCAGATACTCAACTACCTTCCCTTCAACAACAACATCACCGCCTACGCCTTCGAATGGGTCGCCAAGCATCCCGAAGGGCAGCTATGGATGCCGCAGAATCCCAACCTCAACCAGATAACGGTCAACACCGACAACTGGCAATGCACCGGCAGGATCGTCAGCTTTGCGGCGGGCGTCACCCAGCCTTACGACGCGCCCGCGCACGACAGGCACAACATGTGGGTCGCCGGTTACGGCAACGCCAATGTCCGCATCTACGATGACGGTGTCGAGGAAGCCTATTGGATTATGCTTGAGCCGACCCAGGGCGTCGTCGAAAGCCAAAACGACCTGGACTTAGTGCTGATGCTGAATGCCGCGGGTCTGGTGGGAGGAGCTTATGAAGCCGAGGTTCACTTCCTCTCCAATGATCCCGAAAATCCCGACGTCGTTGTATCAGTGCTGCTTGAAGTGAACAGCGCGCCGGACATCTTCGTCGATTGGCCCGACCAAGCGGGCGCGCCGGACATTTTAGATTGGAACCGTTACTATATCGACGTCTTCACAGGACACCTGTACTCCGTCCCGGTGTCGGTTAAGAATAAAGGCCAGGAACTCCTGACGGTCGCGGATATTTCCTGCGCCAACCAGTTCTTCACGGCGGATCCCCCTGAATTTGAAGTGCCCATCGGCGAAGCAGTGGAGGTTCAGTTCCAATTCCAGGCTGACCGAGTGGGCGAATGGGAGGCGGAAATGGTCATCGAATGCGATGACCCCGATGAAAGCGAGGTGACCGTCCCGCTTCATGGTCGCTCCTTCAACCCGCCGCGGATAAGCGTCGTGCCTGGTGCCGTTGAGGACAACCTCCGTACTGCCGATATTTCCGAGCACGTGATTAACGTCGCCAATAACGGCGAGAGCCAACTCCGTTGGGAGTCGGATATTGAAATAATCTCCGAGCCGGACCAGGACGCCGCGGCAAGGGACGTTCGTCAGGTTCGTCAGGCGGGGCCTCAGCGGGACGACCCGGGCGACCTCATCGCCCAGTTCAATGGACCCAATGCCGCGAATCAGTACTGGTCGCCGGTAGGCTGGGATGAGGAAGACGAGCTGATGTTCATCACAGGCTTTAACAGCAGCTTGGTTTCGGTCTGGTCGCACGAAAACTACCAAAACTTCCGCGAAGTCCGACGCTTTGCCACTCCGAACCCGATGGACGGCGGCTGGCACAATGGAATCCTGTATATTTGCAACCTCAACGTCAACTCCGCCCTCCGGCGGTTCGACTTTCGCGGCAACAACCTCGGCGATATGCAGATGCCTTACGCCTGCTACGGCGTGGCTTTCGACAAGGAAGAAGGATGGATGTTGGCGCGGGAGCAGGCTGGCGCTATGCCGATTCACGTCTATGAGATGAACGCCGACAACCGCGGCCGCGAGATTGGGCAGATAACCAACTACCTCCAATACAACAACAATACAGCGGCCTATGCGTTTGAGTGGGTGAACAAGCACACCGAAGGCCAGCTCTGGATGCCGCAGGCGCCGAATCTCAACCAAATTCACGTGAACACCGACAACTGGCAAGCCACTGGACGGGTGCTGAGCTTCAACGCCGGCATCACCCAGCCTTATGACGCCCCGGCGCACGACGGGCATAACATGTGGGTCGGCGGTTACGGCAATGCCAACTTTCGCATCTACGATGACGGCATCATCGAGACCTACTGGATTCGCGTTGAACCTAATGACGGTGAACTCGACGCCGACGAGGATCTGGATCTGGTTCTAACACTCGACGCCACCGACCTGTTCAGCGGAGAGTATATCGCGGTTTTGCATATTCTGTCGAATGACCCCGACGCGCCGGACGTGGCGGTGGACGTCAACCTCAACGTGCAGGGCTTTCCGGTGCCGGAAGTAACCTGGTCTGAGGACGCCGGTTTCCCGGAGGTGCTCAGCTACAACTTTTATTTTGTGGAACTCTACGCCGGCGGTCCTTACATGATTGGCGTGACGATTGCCAACAACGGCACCGACGACCTCACCATCGCTGACATCGTCTCAGACAATCAGGTGTTCTACACCGATTGGGATCCTGAGACGGAGCGGGTGGTGCGCGGGCGCGAGGAGCTGGTGGTCAACTTCATCATGAATTCGCCGCAGGTGCGGTTCAACGAGGGTCACATCACTGTCAGTTTTGAGGATTTCCAAGGCGAGGCGTTCGATCCGGTGCGGATTTGGATGCAGGGACGCACCACGCGAGGCCCCGAATTGATAGTGGAACCCGAAGAGATTGAGAGTAACATGGCCACTGGAGAGAGGTCCGAACACGTTGTAACCCTCGTGAATGAGGGCGCGGTTGCGCTCAATTGGAATTTGAAAGCTGAAGTCATCCGGGAACCGGGCGACGACGCGGGAATCCGCGACGTGCGGTCGGTTCGCAACCGCCTCGAGGGTCCCCAGAGGGACGACCTGGGCGACGTGCTGGCGCGTCCGGTGTGGAATTCCGCCCGCGCTAACCAATACAAAGCCGGCATCGCCTGGGACGCCGAGGGGGAGCGGATGTGGCTGACGACCTACAGCCCCAACTGGATAACAGCGCTCGCTCCAGAGGCTGACTTTGCGGAAGTGGTTCCCTCCTTCCAGCCCATCGGGCAGAATCCTATGGGCGCGGCTTGGCTGGACGGCGCGGTGTATGTCGTGCCTTGGGCGAACAACTTCCTGGGCCGCTGGAACGACCAGCGTCAGAACGTCGGCAACTTCGCCTTAAACTTTCAACCTACCGCCGCAACCGCCTCTCAGGAGCAGTCGCTGCTGTTCGTCATGGACGCCGCCGGCAACCGGGACATCCATGTGATTCAAGTTGAAGACGGAGACGGCCGAGAGGTGGCCGCCTTCACTTGGAAGATTGGTCCCTTGGTAAATGTCAACAGCCGCAGCATCTGTTGGGTTGACGAGCACCCCGACGGCCAGCTTTGGGTCAGCGCGCCGAATCACGTCTATCAACTGCTGATTGACACCGAAGAGTGGCGGGCGGTGGAAGTCGTTCAAGATTTCGCCTACGACAACGGCAACAACGAGTGGTCGGGGGTGGGGCATGACTACGACAATCTGTGGCTGGGTCCCTACACGCTCGATTCCTATCTGATTGTGGACGACGCCACCGCGGAGCTGAGGTGGCTGAAGGTCGATCACGATGAAGGCGTCATACAGCCAGGCGCCGATGACGACCTTATCGTCGAACTGGACGCGGAAGGACTTATCGGCGGGGATTACATCGGCGAGTTGCGCGTCTTCAGCAACGACCCCATAGCCTTCGAGGGATTCCCGGATGCGGTGGTTCAGGTTACGCTTTCGGTTACTGGGATTCCTGAAATCCATGTTACGCCGGGAGGCGAGGGTGAGGATCCGCTGGACTTCGAGATAGCCTATTTCGGCTATCCCATTTCCAAGACGGTGAAAGTTGAAAATCCCGGCACCGACGACCTCATCATTGAGGACGTTGTTGAGGATGAGCGCAATCCCGACTTCTATGTCGAAGATGAAGACCTCGAAGGATTAGTCATCCGGGGCCGAGATGACGCAGATTTAAACATCTGGTACAATCCCGACCCGGAGCGCGGCGGACAGCAGCGTGCGTCGTTGACATTCGTGACCAACGATCCCAATCAAGAGGACGGATACACGGTTACCTGCGAAGCCTCCATTGGCGCGTTTGAAGCGCCGGTGCTGGTTATCGAACCTGCAGTGTTCAATTTCGAGATGGACGAAAACCAGACCTTGGAAGAAGTCATCAACCTTGCTAATATAGGCGGCAGCCCTCTGTGGTTCAAAACCGATATTGACGTCATCTCAGAACCCGATGATGGACGGGATGAACCCCGGCGTGATATTCGCAGTGTCCGCTCCGCAGCGGAACAACCAGCTTATCCAAACCTTGCCCCCCGCGCGGATGACCCCTGTTGGAGCAGCAATGTCCAGCCTGCCCGGCAGGCTGTGGCTGACGCTCCGGTTCGCGGGCGCGGACCCTGCCGCGACCAGCCCGAAGGGCGGGGCATTTTGATACAAGATGTCAATCAGTGGAGGCACGAGTTCGAGCAGTACTTCGCGAGGATTGAGGGCTTGGATTACGACCGCTGCCGCGTCTGGGCTGATGTTCAGAACGTCGATTTCTCCGACTACGATTTCATGTGGATAGGCAACTACGAAACTGAAGCCTGGGTGGCAGATTACAATCGCAACCTGGCGCGCATCGAGGAATGGGTGGCTGGCGGCGGCGTCTTATACCACAGCTCCGGCACCAATCTCCATAATACGCGCCCCATAAATCCCGGCGGTCTGGTTTATACCGGCAGCCAATCCGAGAACGACTGCCCGCTGGTGGTCGATCCGGAGGACAACTGGTTGATAAACTATATGAACGAGAACGACCCCTTCGGCTGGGAATGGCGCGCGGGTCAGCTTCTCCACGGCAACGGCAACAACCACGGCACCTTCACCAATCAGGGGCTGGAAGCCCTTGAAAACTGCAACTGGTATCAGGTGCTCGCCCGCGGCTCGATTTTGCAGCAGCCGATAATTGTGGTCTATGCCTACGGCCGCGGCTACTGCGTGGTTACAACCACGGTGGACGGTTTCCTTCATAATGCCCCGGACCAATACCAGTGGGGTCGCACCGGCGAGGCCGTCATCTGGTACTTGGACTACCTCGCCAGCCACGCCCGCATGATCACGCTTGACCCGTCGCACGGCGAGATCAACATTGACGCCGATTTGGATGTGATAATGATGCTGGACACCGAGGGGCTTATCAGCGGGGACTACCAATCTGAGATTCATTTCCTGTCCAACGACCCGGAGAATCCCGAGCAAGTGGTGCCGGTAACGGTACATGTAACCGGACAGCCTGTGCTGTCGGGCAATCCACTGCCCTATCCCCTGGAAGGCGCCGAGAACATTGTCATGGATGGGCTTTACTTCGCTGCCGGCGAATACGCCTATCCACTCACGATTGAGAACACCGGCTCGGAAAGGCTGGAAATAAATGACATCACCGTTTCCGACGAGGACAACTGGTCCTTTGAAACCGCCGGCGGGGTGCGGGAAGTCCCGGCGCGCAGTGAAGTTGACGCGACTTTGACGTTCCAGCCTCAGGCGGTGGGCGATTTCGCGGTCGAGGTTCGCATCGCCACCAACGCCAACAACGTCGAGAACGGCGAAGCATGGTGGAACGTTTCCGCCTCGGCTGTAACTGCGCCGGAAATCAGCGTGACGCTGGTCGGCGGCGGCGATGAGGTTCGGTTGAGGATGATGCAGGACGACGATCCGGTCGAGTGTTTGATGGTCATCTGCAATCAAGCGGGTCAGTTCGGCGCGGAACTGGTGTGGCGTATCGAACTGATGGAGGGAGTTCGATTAGTCGAGGGTGATTCCTTGCGCCGGGATGCGGCGGGGCCTTGCCGCGACGTCAGGGAAGTGCCGCTGAC
>CAZCEM010000049.1:0-2035 GCA_964497555.1 uncultured bacterium | reverse complement strand
CAGCATCGGCTGGCTGACCGTGGAACCCGACGAAGGCGTGCTCGCAGCGGGCGCCGACGTGGATGTAATTCTGACCTTTACTGCGGAAGACCTGGAGGACGGCTCGTATCCGGCATTGATGGAGGTCGTTTCCAATGACCCAGTACACGGCACGGTGGAAGTGCCGGTTACGCTCGACGTCGGCGAAAGAAGGCCCCAGCATTTCAGCGGCTTTGAAAGGACCGACGTCAATCACAGTCTATTGATTGATGCGGTCAACTTCGACAACGAACCGGCGCCGCTGGAATGGGAGGTCGGCATATTCACCCCGGAGGGAGTGCTGTCAGGCGGCGCGGTCTGGGAACTCAGGCCGCTGGGTATGGCGGTCTGGGGCGCCGAAGGCGACAATGGTCAGTTCCAGGCCGGAGAGGAGATGTTCTTCCGGATGTGGGATCCCGACAATCGCCTGGAATACCAAGCCGAACCCACGTTCACTGAAGGTCCCGCCATCTGGATCCCCAACGGGGCGAGCCGCTTGACGCTGGACGCCTTCGCTCAACACGGGCTGATGCTCCATCTGGCGCCGGGCTGGAATACCATTTCTCTCAATGTGAATCCTCAGGAATTTTTCAACCAGGAAGTCAATGGGCTTAACATTGAAGACCTGTTTGAGGACTTGAGGATAGACGAGGCTCACCACCGGATTGAGCTGCTGAAGGACATTCGAGGCCGCTTCTGGGCGCCGGAGTGGGACTTCATCAACATCCCCTGCTGGTCTCTGTTCGAGGGTTACAAGGTCAAGCTGCGCGAATCGTTCGATTGGCGCGTTGACGGAGCGCTCCTGGGGGCTCAATCCACCATCCCCTTGAATCCGGGCTGGAACCTGGTCGCCTATCTGCCGACCTACAATCTGGACGCCTCCGCGCCGGATTTCTACGTGTTAGGCGGAATTATCGACTTTGTAGTTGTCGCCAAGGACAACGCGGGTCATTTCTTGAATCCGGCTTGGGAATTTTCCAATATGCCGCCGTGGACGCCGGGGCAGGGATACCAGATTCTCATTGATTCTGAAATCCAGGTGCTTCTGCATTATCCTCTCGAGCCGGAGGGGCAGGAAGCGTCGGTGTTTGAGGCGCCAAAGCCTGTTCATTGGGCGGCTCCGTCCGCGACGGATAACAACATGAGCCTGCTCGTCCGTCTCGTCGGCGACGAGGGCAAGCTTGACGGCGGTGAAATCGGCGCGTTCACGGCTTCCGGGCGGCTGGTGGGCTGTGGATGCGTCGCCGGCGGCGTCTGCGGCTTGGCGGTCTGGGGCGACGACCCGGTCACCGAAGCGGTGGAGGGGCTGCAATCCGGTGAAGCCTTCATACTTAAAGCCTGGAGCAAGAAAGAGCAAACCGAGCGGGATGCAGCGGTGCTGAGGATTCTTGAAGGCAGGGATTTGACTTATCGCGCGGACGATGTTATAGTGGTTGACGCTTCAGTGAGCGCGGGGATTCCAAAGGATTATTTCCTGTCGGTTAACTACCCCAATCCGTTCAACAACGCCACGCGGCTGCTGTTTGGGCTGCCCGAGGGCGGTCGGGCGGTGGTGAAGGTATTCGATCTGGGCGGCCGCGAGCTGGCGACGCTGGCGGATGGTCAGTATTCGTCAGGAACGCATGCTGTAGTTTGGCAGGCGGAGCACGCACCCACGGGGATTTATCTTGCGAATCTGAAGGCGAACGGCTGCCAGCGGACGCGGAAAGTGGCACTGGTGAAGTAGCTGAAGGTGTTAATCCCAGTCATCGGCCGTTAGGTGGCTGTTCATCTAACCTCGGGTGATTCCGGTGACTATTAAGGGGTGCAAAATCATTTGGTCATTCGCTGTCATTTCCCAGAAAATAGGTTCTCCGCGTAGGTCAACCGTCTCGGTTGACAAGCGAGACGTTTGTCCTACGCGGTCGAAGGGCTATTTTCTGGGAAATGACAGCAAAGATGTTCGGAATGACAGCGAGGAGGAGTTAAAACTAAAAAACAGCACGTTATTGAGGAAACCTTAACGTCAACTCATCAT
>CAZCEM010000048.1:0-10092 GCA_964497555.1 uncultured bacterium | reverse complement strand
GCGCCGACATTCCCCAACCCGACCTGCCCACCCTCACCGACCACCTCCAAGAACAACTCCACCTCGACAACCTCACCCCCACTGAGGTGCGCATCGGCGAGGAGATCATCGGCAACATCAACCGCGACGGACGGCTGGATCCCGAAGTGGATTTCAACGTCATCGCCGCGTCCTGCGGCGGCGCGGTGCCTGAAGTGGAAAGAATGCACACCCGCATCATGGAGTACGATCCCATCGGCATCGGCGCGCGCGATCTGCGCGAATGCCTGCTGGTGCAGCTTAAGAACCGAATACCACCGGCACCGACAGCCCTGCGGCTGATCCAGGAGCACTGGGAAGACTTCTTCAACAAACGTTACGAAGTCATCGCCGACAAGCTGGGAATAACGATGGACGAGATCAAAACCGCGTTTGAAGTCGTCATCCACCTGAATCCCAAGCCCGGTGAAGGCTCGTTCAGCGAGAAGCAGAACTACATCATTCCCGACCTTATCGTGGTGAAAATTGGCGATGATTTTGAGGTATATCTGAACGATGGCGAAATCCCCAACTTTCGCATCAACCCAGCCTACCGTGAGATGTATCTAGGACGGAAGAACTCCGAGAAGCAGGTTCGGGACTTTCTGTCGCGGAAGCTGGAGTCGGCGCGGTGGTTCATCAACGCCATCCATCAGCGCCGCACCACCATGCTGCGCACCATGCGGGCGATCCTGAATCGCCAGCATGATTTTTTCGAGTACGGGCCGTCACAGCTCAAGCCGATGATATTGCAGGACATCGCCGACGACATCGGGGTGCATCCCTCGACGGTCTCGCGCGCCAAGAACGGCAAGTACGTCCAGACCGACTGGGGGGTATATGAGCTGAAATACTTCTTCACCGATTCCATGACCACCGACGACGGCGAGGAAGTCTCCAATCGGGTCATCAAGGAGCGCCTGCGGGACCTCATCGAGGGCGAAGACAAGAAACACCCGCTGTCGGACCAGGACCTGACCGAGATGCTGAATCGGGAAGGCTTCAACATCAAGCGCCGGACGGTGGCGAAGTATCGGGAACAGCTCAGAATTCCGATAAAGAGGCTGAGAAGGGAGATTTAGAGGCAGGATGCAAAATGCAAAATGCAAAATGTAGAATGCAGAATGCAAAATGCGCCAAAGGCGCTCATGCCAGCTTTCACTTTACAAACGTTAACAACAGAGAGAAAAGGACCTTGAATCCTTACAGAGACTTCACCAACCGTCTGAGATTATTGATCGGGAAGCATCCTGATTTGATAACGACAACGCTCAGCAATATCTTCACCAGGCGCTTGATCGGCAACAAGACTCATGGAGACCTTGCAGAAATTGCTATTACTGAATTTATCAACCAATTCATGTACGACTTCCGCTCCATTCATGTTGGCAAAGACCTCTATCGGGCTAAGAACCGCAAAGAAGACATTAAAATAATTAACGAGATCACGAAGGCTGAATTCCCTGTCAGTTTAAAAGCATACGGAGATGGTCCTCTTCAACTTTCAACGGACAAGGAGAATAGGATGTTTCCCCGTCTTACTATGGAACCTACCGATCTCCGAGATCGACAACTCCTTCAGGCTATCTTCAATGATCCCGCATTCTCAAATTACTTAAAAACAAACGTTTTGCCTCTTATATATCGAGAAAAATCAAAGAAATGCAATATTCTTGTTTTCAACTATGAAAAAGCGATGGAGAAAACCGCGAGAATCTCCCTTGAAGACAAAGATTCAGGGAGCGGTCGAAAGCACGCGGTTTATAAGTTTCACGATGAGGAAGATTCTTATATTTGCGAGGTTAGATACGGAGGCGTCTCAGCGAATGCTCTTCAGCGAGGACTATGGACCCATACCAAAAATGCTTTAATTTACTTTGATAGTTTAACGAACGGGTGGATAGACTACTCGCATAACTTCATTCTTGTTCAACTATTTTCTCATGCTCTTGTTTCAATCGCCGATGGTCATGAAACGGCTTTAGCCGTAATCCAGCAGGACATCGCGCAATTTAAAGTTCAAAGCGGGCTGCCAAAATGATTCAGACCTCCCCGCTTTTCCCTGACGCCTTCATCGACACGCCCGCCACCGAGGGTATCAAGTACGCCGGCTCCAAACTGAAACTGCTGCCATATATCCTTCAGCTCGCATCTAAGGTGCCGGCATCCACCGTGCTGGACGGATTCACTGGCACCACCCGAGCCGCGCAAGCCTTCGCCCAAAGAGGCTACCGTGTCATCGCCAACGACATCGCCGTGTGGTCGAAGATCTTCGGAGACTGCTATCTGGGTAACCGCAAGCCCCGGCAGGCCTACGAAGAGCTGATCCATCACTTAAATTCGCTCCCACCAGTGGACGGCTGGTTCAGCAAGCGCTATGGAGGGCAGCCTAACGGTGGATCGGCGGTTCAGGCCGATGGTTTAAAAAAGCCGTTTCAAATCCACAACACCCGAAAGCTGGACGCCATTCGTGAGGAGATTGATCGTTTAAATCTGCCGATGGTGGAAAAAGCTGTCGCTCTGACGAGCCTTATTCTGGCGTTGGATGAAGTGGATAATACTATGGGACATTTCGCATCTTATCTCAACGAGTGGTCGCCTCGATCAAATAAAGAAATGATTCTGCAAGTGCCGCAAGTAATCACGAACACCAAGGAACATCAAGTTTTTCAAGGCGATATATTTGATATAATCAAATCGACATCCGCTGACCTTGCTTATTATGATCCGCCTTATGGATCGAATAACGACAAAATGCCGCCTTCACGAGTGCGATACGCTTCTTATTATCACCTCTGGACGACCGTTTGCTTGAATGACAAGCCGAAGCTTTTCGGTAAGGCTAAGCGGAGAGTTGACAGCTCCGATACATTGGCTTCGTCGGTGTTTGAAGACTTCCGACAAAATGGCTCCAAGGTATTTATCGTCGTGGAAGCCATTGAACGGTTACTACGCGAATCCCAAACGCCTTGGATTATTCTCTCATACAGTTCCGGCGGTCGAGCCACTGCCGCTGAATTGTACGATGTTATTTCCAACAGTGGAAACATTCTGGAAACCGTAGAGGTAGATTACAAGCGAAACGTCATGGCAGGTATGCGCTGGACGAACGAATGGGTAAAAGATGCAGCCGAGCCAAACCGCGAATTCCTGTTCCTAATCGAAAAAAAGTAAAAGACTGAGCTTCCCCAACCCCTTCAACTCTATCGCTGTGATCGACTATTCACTTACCTGCCTGGGTATTCATGCCGTGACAGTGCCCGACCTGTTGGGGCGCGAGGTAGCCCGTCTGAGCGAGGGCTGCCAGCCACCGGGGCGCTATTGGCTGATTTGGGACGCAGAAGGCGTCGCCGGAGGGAGTTATTTCCTCCGCTTGGACGATGGTTGGAACACGAGCGTCAGACAGATTAGTTTGATGCGGTGAAAGTCATTGAGATTCACAATAGGAACTTCATGCCCGAGTTTTACTACACTATCCTATTCTGGCTGTACTGGCTGATTGTCGCGCTGTTCGGCGCGACGCTCGCCGCTGCGCTGGTCAAGGAGCATGACCGCAAGCGCCAAGCTGTCGCCGCGATGCTGCTGGCGCCGGTCATCCTGCGGCTGCTGCTGATAAAATGAGACCGACTGAAAACCGGACCCCCCGCTCATGACGCTGCTCGTCATCCTGGCCGCATTGGCGCTACTCGCAGCGGGGGTACTCCTGCCGCGGGTCCACGTCCGTGTCGATGTCGATCTGACCCACGCCGGCGGGGAGGTGGACTCTATCTGGTTCTCTGTTTCCGGCGACACCCGCGAAAAAGGACGCCGAGGACGAATTCTGTTCTTCCATTTCTTTCGCAGGGAGTCCGAGACTGCGGCCTCTCCTTCAGCGTCGGAGCCGTCTCGCGTCGAACCGTCATCCGTGCCGGTGGAGCGGGACACCCGAACTCCTCCCCCAGAAGACGCCGCGACCCGCAGTGATAAGTGTCCCCGAAAGCCTTCGCACAAGAAAGCTAAACCCCGCCGCTCAGAATTCGATTGGAGCGTGCTGCCGGCGGAAAAAGACCTATTGTTCGCAGTGTTGAAGCGAATAGCCAACGGCTTGTGGCACTTCTTCAAGTCAATACGCACTGATTACTTCGACCTCGACCTGACCTTAGGGCTTGGTGACGCCATGGCGACCGGTTTGGCATTAGGCATTCTTCACCCCTTGTATTTTCTATGCAGCGACCGGCGCCGGATAAACCTCACGCCCCATTTCGACGATTACGCGTTCGATTTTCGAATGAAAGGCTCCTTCTCCCTCCGTCCCATTCAATTGCTGGCAGTTATCCTGCGCGAAGCGCTGCGGTTCCCGTGGTATCGCGCATTAGGCTTTGCCCTTCGCGCTTACTTCGACAAGCGTCGCCGCGCCAGGATTCATGTTTCCGCCGCCGCGGCGTCCGCCAAGTCAAATTTGTAATCTTTATAAATGACCATCGTTGAACTGTGCCTTTCGTCCGGCTGGAGCGCGCTCGAGCGCGAATGCGTCTATGACGCTTGGCTGCTGCGTCAGCGGGGGCACGAAGTCATGCCGGTCGCGCGTCTGAATTCGCCGTTGTGGCAGCGGTTTGTCGATTTGAGGATGCCGCCGGCTGCCGCGGCCGCTTGGGCAAACCTTTTCCCGCCGGCAACGCTGCGGTTGTGTCATCTGTTCAAGCGCTGTCACGTCGATGCTCTGCACCTGCACCGAACCGCCGACCTCGCGCCGGCGCTGACTGCCGCGGCGATGGCGGGAGTTCCTAACCGCGTGCTGACGCTGAGGCCGGAATCCAGACGCATTAAAAGAGGTTTCTATTATCGCTGGATTTACGGCCGGTTGACAGCCGTATTAACACTGACCGACCGAATGGCGGAACGCGCCAGAGCCGAACTGCCGGTTGAATCTGGGTGGATAAGACGATTATATAACGCCGTGGATATTGACGCTCTGCGTGAGGAGGCGGAGGCTCGTCCGGTCATCCGCCAACGCTGGGGCATCCCGCAGGACGCCTTCGTGGCAGGGCTGATTGGGCGCGTTGACACCGGCAGGGGGCAGCATCTGCTGATAAAAGCGACCGCCTCGCTGCGAACCGTCATCCCCAAGCTGTACGTGATGATCGCGGGTGAGGAGACCGCCGGTCCTACCGGCGAAATTAACCGGCTGAAGGCGCTGATTGGGGAGATGGGCATGACGGATCGGGTGATTTTCACCGGTGTTTCCCAGTTGACCAGCCAAACGGCGCCGGCTTTCGACGTTATGGTGGAAACGCTGAGAAAGGAGAGCATAGGCTCAGCGCTGATAGAAGCGCAAGCTTTGGGAACGCCGGCCATCGGCGCCAACGGCGGCAGCGTGCCTGAGATCGTCGAGCACGAGAAGACCGGGCTGTTGTTTCAATCCGAAGACTACGAGGATCTGGCGGAGAAACTGTATCACCTATATCGCGACCATCGGCTTAGGGCGGAACTGGGGCGGCAGGCGGAAGCGACGGCGCGAGATAAGTTCTCGGTAACACGGCACATTGAGGGGCTGGAGGCGGCGATGAAGGGAAGTTTGAAAGTTTGAAAGTCTTAAGGGCTGAAAGTCTGAAAGTTGGAAAGTTATTAAGGGGGGCAGAAAATACTTGACACCCGCTGTCATTTCCCAGAAAACTGCCCCTTTCTCTTTGAGGGCGGACTTCAGTCCGCCCCCCACGTGCATGGAGTCCTGCGCTGCCGATGGAAAGTCGCGGAAGTTTTCATATTCCGTGGTGGGGAAGCCACCATGACAATTCCCACGAAAGCGGGAATCCAGATTTAAATTGAATGGATTCCAGCTTTCGCTGGAATGATGCGCCTTCGGCGCATTTTCCGAATTATCGGACAAACTTTAAAAGTCCCCCCTCCAAGGCCTAGGTACGCGTAGGTCGGGTCTCCGAACCCGACCACAAACGTTGCGCAGGGTGTCCTCACCCTGCGATAATGCGGCTGTTTTCATCCTTTGTTGCGCCGCTGGCGGCAGGACGGTTTCTTGGAAACCGCCTTAGCCGGATAATTCCATAATGTCTTTTCGACAAATCAGCATCATGCAGCTTGACATAGGATCTATTAGTAAATATATTAAATAGATAAGGAATTGAAGCGTTCGCGCTCAGCGGGATCGTTTCAGTTCGTTGGTCTATACCTGAGCATCCATCCCTGTTTTCGCAATTCATTCCACACCTTTGGCGCTGGAGGCATAACATGAGACTCTTTCTCGCTTGCTGGTGGTTCGGTCTGTTTATTTTTCTCCCTCTCGCCCTTGAAGCAGCGACCATTGCTATCCCTGGCGACGTGGAAACCTTCCAGGCGGCATTAGACCGGGCGGAAGCCGGCGACACCATCCTGGTGGCTGACGGCGAATATGCGGGTGACGCCAATACCCAGTTGATCGTAGATCTGCCGCTGGTTATCATGTCCGAGAACGGGCCTGATGATTGCGTCATCAACTGCGCGGACAACAACGCCAACTTCGCGCTGGAGCTTCAGGCAACCGTCGAGGTGCGAGGTTTCACCGTCACCGGCGCGGTCATCGGCATCCACGGCAGGCAGAGCAATGACCTCATCATCGCGGAATGCAACATCCAAGAAGGCTCCCAGATGGGGCTTCTTCTCGAAACCTGCCTCGACTTCGTGGTGCAAAACTGTGAATTCATCGAAATCATCCGCAACGAAGTAGAACAAGGCGCGGGAATGCGGCTGGACGCTTCGAGCGGCTTAATCGACAACTGCTCATTCACCGACAACTCAACCCTCGGATCCGGCGCCGGACTATATATGAACACCTGCACGGTAACACTGAGCAATTGCGTCTTCACCGGCAACAACGCCCTGGCTTACGGCGGCGGGATGCTGGTTACCAGCAACTCCGCCTGCTCGGTCCAGTGGTCCACCTTCATCGGCAACAACGCTGAGGAACACCACGGCGGCGCCATCGGCGTCACCGAAACATCCAGCCTCACGCTGACCGAATCAACCCTATCCCAGAACACTACACCAATGTCCGGCGGAGGATTATACCTCAGCAACAGCCCCGATTATCTCATCAGCAGGACTGTTTTCGAAAACAACTCCGCCGGCCGCAACGGAGGAGGGATTCTGGCGTATAACAACTGCGTGGGTGAGGTCTCCAATTGTCTCTTTGTCGGAAACCAAGCCGGCATCGACGGCGGAGGCATTGCCGCCACATCCGGGACTTCAGTCGATCTCATGAGCAGCGATCTGGTGGGGAATGTCGCCGGCGTTGACCGGGACAACGGCATGGGCGGCGGTCTGTACATGGGCAGCAACTCCCTGCCGACCGTCCGAAATTCCATCTTCTGGGCTAATGAAGCCGACCAAGGTCCCCAAATGTTCGCCCAGAACGCCGCCAATGTCAGTGTTACCTACACCTGTTCCGAGGATGGATTGAACGAAGACAACTGGACTTACGCTAATCTGGTAACAGATGCCATCTTAGAGGAAGATCCTCAGTTAGAAGACGGACGCGACCCGGAATTCTCGCTGAACGGCTTCTTCCTGAATCCGGAAAGCCCCTGCATCGACTACAGCGAAGACACCGCAGAAGAACTTGGATTGGATGCTTATACAACGCAGGCTGATTTATCCTCCGACGCCAATGAGGCTGATATTGGCTTCCACTACAACATCCGTTGGTTTCACATCGTTGGCCGGCTGTACGGCCACGTGTCGGATATAGCTAACGACGAGCCCTTGCAGAACGTGGACATCATCACCTCGCTGGGGCAGATGGCTCGCACCGATGCTGAAGGCAATTGGGAGATAGACGAGGCGTTCGCAACGGTGGTCTTCTCCATAACCGCTTCAGTGCAGGGTTACAATCCTCTGACCCTTGATGACCAAATGGTGGAGGAAAACGAAGAATGCGAAATCAACTTTGAACTCACTCATCCTGAGCTGTCCGTGCCCGATAGGCCGGTTGCGGGCGAGCTGGATGTTGGCGAAGAGGTTCAAATTCCTTTCACGATTGCCAACACCGGCAATGGGTCCTTGACCTGGTCGGTCAGCCCGACGCTCACTCAAGATGTCAACGTCGCTCCTCTGACACTCCGGCAAGCCACCGAACATATCGACAACCTTCAGGGGGCGGTTCTCGTCAATGGTCTGTACTATCTGTCGCTTTCCAGTGATGAGGAGAATCTCATTGGATTGATGACCGAAGAGGGCGAGATGCTCGTCTCTTTCCCCCAACCCGGACAAGGCGGCGGTATGAACGACCTGGCGTGGGATGGCGAATTGCTGTGGGGCTCGCGGGACAACACGATTTACGGCTTCACCACCGACGGAATGGTGATTCACAGTTTTCAAGCCCCCCGCAATCCCACCACCGGCTTGGCGTGGGACGACCAGCGGGGGTGGTTATGGGCTTCAGGCATCAACAGCCCCTTTATTGCCTACAACATTGAGGGACAACAGATGGGGCAGGCGGTCAATCCGGGGCTGCGGGTTTATGGTCTGGCATTCTGGAGAACAGCTCCTTTAGGAGCCCAATTGTATGTCCAGAGCGATCAAGGAAACCAACCTCGACAGGCTATCACCGCCATCAATCCCGACAACGGAAACGCAACCTTTATTGGCGTCTTAGATCCCGAAGAGGGCGGGCGGCCGAGCGGATTATTCATCAGCGCCGATGTATTTCCTTACTCTTACACCCTCCTCGCCGTTCCCACGAGCATCAACGCCGCTCGGATAGATTTCTGGAACCTCGCTCTCAAGCAAGGATGGTTGAGCGTTGAGCCTGACGCCGGTAATCTGGATCCGAACGATGAGCAGCAGCTTACACTGACGTTAAACTCCACAGAATTCACCGAGGGCGCGTATGAGGCGGCGCTGGTATTCAGCCATGACGCCCTTGGCGGTCAGACGATACTGCCCGTGAATATGGCTGTCATCGCCGGACCCTCTCAGGGACGCCTGGTGATAAACCTGCGGCGCGGTTGGAATTTGATATCAGCCAATCTGCAGCCCGACGAGGGGGATTTCCGGGTTTTAACCGCGGCGCTGGTTGAGTCCGGCGCCCTGCGGCTGGTGAAGGACCAGCAGGGAAGGTATTACAATCCCGCGTGGGATTTCTACAACCTTGAAGACTGGTCGGTCGAACAGGGCTATTGGTTTTGGATGCGTCGCGACGCGATGCTGGCTATGCAAGGCCTGACGGTTCGCAGCGATGAGCCTATTCGGCTGTCGCGCGGCTGGCAGACAATAGCCTATTATCCTCGACGTCCCGTGGGCGTCGCCACCGCCTTCTCCCGTCTGGGGGACAATCTGGTGTTGGTTAAGGATGGGATAGGCAATTTCTTCTCAGCGGACTACGGCTTCGATATGCTCGGCGTCTGCCGGGAAGGCAATGGCTATCAGGTCATGGTTCGCGATGACGCTGATTTTGTGTGGTCGCTGATTCCGGCGGGGCAGGACGAAGCGCGAGAAGCTTATGTTGGGATTTCCCCGCCGATTCACTACGCGGCTCCGCCGTCCACCGGCAGCGACATGAGTCTGTTGCTGCTGACGCCGGAGGGTTTGGAGGGGGAATGCGGCGTCTATGCCGGTGATGTGTTGGTCGGCAGCGGTGTTATTGTCAGCGGTAGGTGCGGAGTCGCGGTCAGGGGCGATGATCCCGCCACCGTTGAGTTGGACGGTGCCGCGGCGGGCGCCGAACTGCGGCTGGAATTCCGGGACGGCGGACCTTCCCAAGGCTTGGATGGATGCGAAATTCTCAAAGGCTCGCTGCAGTATGCTGCCAATGGATTCACGGTCGTCAAGATAACGGACGCTGTCGCACCCAGGGAATTCGGTTTGACGGCGGTGTATCCGAATCCGTTCAATTCCAACGCCAGGATCGATTTCAATCTCAACAAATCAGGACCGGTTACCCTCATCGCCTACGATGTGACCGGACGTGAAGCGCTGAGGCTAATGGATCAGCCGATGCCCGCCGGAACGCACCGCGTCGCCTTTGACGCGGAGTCATTGGCAAGCGGGGTGTATATTCTGCGTCTGGCTTCTAAGGCTGAGGGAGTTCAGACAGTTAAATTGACC
>CAZCEM010000047.1:0-10216 GCA_964497555.1 uncultured bacterium | reverse complement strand
GACCTACGCGGTAAGAGGGGGGCTATTTTCTTGGAAATGATGCGTCTTCGAGGTTTTACCTCCGTTGTAAAAAAGAAAATGCACCCCTTAATACAAAGCGCATTAGGAGAGCCAGGTTTCGCGCTCGCCGTAGAACGACCTGTAAGATAGGAAGATTGACTGCAATCTTATCAAAAAGACATTACATTTGACCAACGTGAAAAGAATTTCATAATCTCTTGATTCCTCGACAAAATCACTATATCTTCTTATTTGATGCATTTTTTGCATACAAAGAAAAGTTAGCATTTAGGTAGTGCATGGGTTGCAGGATTATATTAAGCGCGCGAGATGGTCAGTGTGCGTTGAGTCTTCTGCTTTCGGCCTTTGTGCTGGCGGTTTCGCTTTTACTCGTCATCGGATGCCAATGGGATCCTCCCCACGACAATCCCTTTGATCCGAACTATACCATTCACCGCCCCAGCCTTAAGTTACTGGTGTCTGGATCTGTATTGCGTTCCGAGCGGGCGATTCCCAACGCCACGGTAACAATCTCCAGCCTCGGTCGCTATACCCAGACCGATTCAACCGGCTGGGCGGTATTTAACGACATGCCCGCCGGCGACTGGTGGGTGGCGGCTTATCGTGAAGGCGGCGTGCTGCCGATTTATGCGCCGGATTCCATCCTGGTCACGGTCAACGTCAACGTTCCAACTTACAGCCAGATTCATTTGGACGCGCTGCCGCATTTCGAGCGGGTTTTTGTCAATCAGATGACCGTGAAACTGCGCGTCAACAACACCATCCAGCAGATGCGACTGAAAGCCTATATTGAGGACGCGGACGGACCCACGGACCTGATGGCTGTAAAGTGGCAGTTTCAAGAGATGTCCGGGTCGTTGAGCTACAACCAAGACCCTGATTCTGCCTTTTGGGAGACGATAATTCCCAGCGCCAGCTTTCCTGAGAATAATATCGGCGTCGCTCTAAGTGCTCCGTTTATTTTCGAAGCCATGGATCGCGATTCAAACACCGTTCGAACGGAAATGCAACTGGTGAGGATTTTTACAGATGTGCCTCGTTTTGAGAATCCGACGCCGGACCGTCGTCCGCATTTTGCTTGGTATTACGAGTGGACGCGATATTTCCCGACCGTGGACGACTTCTGGTACCGAATCGTAATCTTCAACGAAGACACCGATTTTATGGTCTATGACACCTTGCTCACTCCGATGCAAAGGCATGACCCCTGGCACGACGTGCCTTATGACCTAGATCCCGGAAACTATTTTTCCTATCTATACGTGATAGATAACTTTGGCAACTACGCCCGGACCGAGAAGAAGAAGATCCAAATCCTGCCCTGAGGCGAACTAACGAGTGAGACAAACCTGCCGTGAAAGAGAAACAACCTGAGCGAACGAACGAATCGCCTCCACCGGTCATCGAACCGGGGCGCGCCAACAAACGGGAAGACATCGTCCGCTTGCTAGAAACCATTTTAGGGCTGGCGGTGGAGATGATGAACGCTGACCGCGGCGTCATTATACTGAAGTCCATTGATAGGCTGGACATCATGGCTTCAAAGAACTTCCCCACAGACAAACCGCCAAGTTTAAAGGACTTATCCAGCAGCGTTGTAGAGAAGGTCATCGCCAACGGCGCTCCCCTATTGACCCACGACGCCATGGCGGACCCGCGCTGGGGACAGGCTGCCAGCGTGGTGCTGCATCAGATAACCTCCGTCATCTGTGTGCCTTTGTGGGTCAATGAGCGGGTCATCGGCGCCATTTATTTAGACAGCCGGATGGACCGTCAACGGTTCACCGACGACAACTTGAGTTTTATCAACATCTTTTCTCACATGGCGGCTATCGCCATCGATTACGCGTATGAGTACAACGCCCTCTATCAGGAGAAGAAGCGCCTGGTGGAGGAGCTGGTCAAGAAGTGGGCTTTTGACGAGATAATAGGCCGCAGTCCCAAGATGTTGGAAGTCTATAACGTCATGCGTCGGGTGATGAATTCGGACATCTCGGTCCTGCTGGAGGGCGAGAGCGGCACTGGCAAGGAGGTCGTCGCCCGGGCGCTCCATTACAGCGGACCCCGCCGGGACAAAGCCTTTGTGGCTCAATTCTGCGGCAACCTCTCAGAAAACCTGCTCGAAAGCGAGCTGTTCGGGCATAAAAAGGGCGCCTTTACGGGGGCCATCTCCGATAAAAAGGGCTTGTTCGAGATAGCTGACGGAGGGACTTTTTTTCTGGACGAGATCGCCGACATCAGCCCCGCCATTCAATCCAAGCTGCTGCGCGTGGTCCAGGAAGGCGAGATTCGGCGGGTGGGTGACACTGAAGCCCGGAAGGTTGATGTGAGGATAATCTCCGCGACCAATAGAGATCTTAAAGAAGAGGTTCATAGAGGCAAATTCCGCGAGGATCTCTTCTACCGTTTAAACGTCATCTCTATAAATCTTCCCCCGCTGCGGGAGCGACCGGGAGACATCCCTTTGCTGGTGCATCATTTTCTGCGCCGTTACTCCGAGAAGTACAAGGTGCCCTTGAAACGGGTGGCGCCTAAGGCCATGCAGACTTTGTCAAATTACCATTGGCCGGGCAACGTCCGCGAGCTTGAGAACACCATCGAAAGGGCGCTGATACTCTCACAGAAAGATGAGATTGAGGTGGATGACCTTTTCATCCCGGAGGCGGAAAAGCTGTCGGATAAACCGAAAAACCTCAAAGACTACGAGCGCGACATTGTCCTTTCGGTTCTCGATGACTGCGGCGGCAATAAAACCCGAACGGCTGAAATACTTGGTGTTTCCTTGAGGTGGCTCCACTATAAGCTGAGCGAATGGAACAAAGGGAGAAAATAGGTCCCTATCTGATCGAGGCGGAACTCGCTCAAAGCTCCATCTGCTCAGTTTTAAAGGCCTGGGAGGAAACCCTCAATCGTCCCGTCCTGCTTAAAAAACTCCATCCGCAGATGGCGCGGGAGGAAGATGTTCGTGACCGCTTTGAGCGCGAAGCGAAGGTCTGCGCCCATGTGAACCATGAAAACATCGTCAGCATCTACGGCTACCACGCTGAGCCCGAACTGACGATGCTGGTTCTGGAGTACGTCGAAGGCCTGAACTTGGGCACGCTGATATCACAGCGCGGTCGTCTGCCGTGGCAGATTGCTTTGATAATGATGTCGGACGTGCTTCAGGGTCTCGCTTACGCCCATTCCCGCGGTGTCGTCCATCGTGACCTCAAACCTGATAACATCCTAATCTCCAACCAGGGCACGGTGAAGATCACCGACTTCGGTTTGGCGACCATCGAGGACGCACCCAAACTCACGCGTCAGGGGATGGTTCTCGGCACGCCGGCCTATCTTCCGCCGGAAGGATTGGTCGGCGCGGCCATCGACTTTCGCGGCGATCTCTTCTCCTTTGGCACAACTTTTTACGAAGCTTTGACGGGAATGTCGCCTTTCCAGGGCGACACCTTCTCGGAAACGATGAACAAGCTTCTGAAATTCCAGCCTCCTCCTCCTTCCTCCATCGATTCCTCTATCCCCGCGGAACTCGACCACATCCTGCTGCGACTCATGGAAAAAAAGCCGACACAGCGATTTGGATCCGCTGAACAGGCACTGGAGGAGGTTCGGCGGTTGGCGGCAGCGTATGAGATCCGGCTGGATAAGAAGGAAATCAGCCGCTTCATCGGCCCGGACGAACACCGCGCGGCCGATTCCACGCCTTTAAAGACGTCTGGCAACAACTCTGCGGGAACGGGGACTTCAATCGCCTACCCCAAGGGCCGCCTCACACCCACGCGCTCCCGTCAGTCATCGGCTCAGATTCCGCTGCATCGGCCGGGCGAGCGACCGGGCTGGATTGTATGGCTGCCGTTGGTGTTGTCATTGATCTCCAGCGGGGCGTTGATTGGAATCTGGATAAATAAAACACAGGCGCCTCCGCCGTGGGCGATTCAAAATGGCAATGGTTATCTTTTAGTGAGACCGGAAAGCCTGAGAGTTCCGACCGCAAAAGATACCGTCAATAGTACCCCTGAACCTACGCCTGCGGAAAAATCCACTTCAGACAAATCAGACCAGAAACCGAAGCCGAAGACCGCGTCCAAACCGTCGGTAGAAAGAACACTGGTAGCTGCGAGCGACACTCTGCCGTATTCACCCGCTGTCAAGCCGGCGCCGTCCGAACCTTCGAATACTGTTGTCAAGTCCATGCGACCGGGGCAGTTGCAGATTATGACTCAGCAATGGGCGAATATAACCGTTGATAATCAGTCCTGCGGTCAGACGCCTCCCAAGCTGTCGCTGGAACTGAGTCCTGGAGCGCATACCGTTATAATCTCGAATGACGAGTTCCCCTCGCCCATCGTGCTGCCGGTGGAGGTGTTCGGTGATTCGACCATCATCCTCGACGTCGATCTGACCCGGCATTTCGCGGAGGTTCGTCTGCTGAGGGTTTTACCCTGGGCTGAGGTCTATATCGACGGCAAGTATGTTTGCCAGACGCCTCGCTCTCGGCCTATCTTTCTGGCTTACGGTGAGCATACCCTTGAGTTGCGCAATCCCAATTTCCCTGTCTGGCGAAAGACATTTCACGCTGCGCCTGGAGACGAACCGATGACGGTCAATGTGAATTTTCAGGAAACCGAGCCTTAACAATCCGCAAAACAAATGAGACTGCGGTGATTGCCAAACTGCTATCCAGCCTTTCAACCAGCCTGACAACTTTGTTAGCGCTGCCTTTTCCCTCTTATTGCCCTGAGTGTCAAAACAACCTGCCAAATCCTTCCCGATTTTTCTGTGACGCTTGTTGGGAAACCGCAAAAGCGGGACGCGCCGAGGTTCCAGCGCGGCATCCGGATTTAAAAGGCAATCTATTTGTTGCCTTTGCATACACGCCTTATTTTCGCATTTTAGTTCATCAGATGAAGTTCACCGGCCGCCGCGATCTGGCAGCGGTAATGGGAGAGCAAGCCGCCCGACGGTTTCTGAGACATAGGGAGGCGCCGGTGGATGTGGTGATTCCGGTGCCCTTGCATCCGTTGCGGATTCGGGAGCGAGGCTACGACCAGAACTTATTGATTGCCCGGGCGGTGGCTGAGGTTTTACAGTCCGGCTGTGAAACAGGCTGGCTGAAAAGGGTGCGCCACACAATTCCTCAATCTCATTTGTCCGACGCGGAGCGGCGTGTGAATCTGAACGGCGCCTTCAGTGCGGTTAGTTCCCTCGACAAGTTTAGAGATTTACGCGTACTTTTGGTCGATGACGTCGTTCATACGGGCACCACTGTGGTTCGGTGCCTGGAAAGCCTCAAGCGTGCAGGAGTGTCGAAAGTAAGGGTGCTGGCGGTTTGTGGATGAGAAAATTATTCACGACCGGGCGGGAATCCGTCTAAACTCTTTCCGGGTTTTAGGTCAAGCAGTTTGTCGCTGCTTGGTATGAGACCGGAGTCGGCCAGAGCGTCGATAGTGAAGCAAATGTTGCGCAATCAAAGGCGCAAGTGTATATTATAAGATTAAAACCATTAGGGAGAGGCATGACCAAGATAACCATAACAGACGAAGCCACCAATGTGGAGCTGCAGACCGAGTTCACCGCGAAGCAGCCGATCAAGCCGGGGCAGAAAGTCAGGATAGAAGAGTTGCCTGACGGCTCATTCCGTCTCAGGTTCGGTTACGAGCTTGAGGATATGGTCGGGCTACTGAACGGTAAGGGAATCCATGCGACAATTGAGGAGATAAATGAAGCCATCGCCGAGGCAGGCGCGGGACGATGATAGGTCTTGACAGCGACATACTTGTTCGGGTATGGTTTTCGACGACGAGATTCAGGCTTCCCGTTCCTTGGCATTTCTGAAAGATGCTCGGAGGCGAGGCGAGCCCATCTTCGTTCCGGATGTAGTGCTCTGTGAAGTCGTTGGGACTCTGAAGAAGGTATATCGAATGAACCGTCTCGAAATCCTCACGTCCTTAGAGGTAATTCAAAATATATTCGAATTCAACTTTGAATCGTCGGATCGCCTTAAGGCAGCTGTCACCCAATTCAGCCAAGGCAAAGCAGACTTCTCGGATTACCTAATCCGCCAGCGATGTTTCGATGCCGGCTGCAACCGGATTGCCACCTTCGACAAGGCGCTGTTGAATGAAGAGGGATTTGTTGAAGTTGCGGGATGACGCTGTATTGAGAGATTATTTCGGTTCGCTGGCAACAACATGAACCAATTTGGTCCTCTTCTGACAAATTGGCAGTCAATATCCCGATAACAGTCCTATCGAAAAAAGGGGGGACGGCAGATTATGTCTTACGAAGACGATTTCACCCAGTCTAATGAATACTCGAGCCGACGCGTTGATAATTCCTCTGATGGTTCACGCTTTGACCTCTCGCAGGATCCTCGCACTAACGACTTTCTAAACGACATCCTCCAGCGCCTGCGGAACTTTTCGGAGAAGCAAACCCACCGTCTGACGGAACTGACGCGCATCGGCGTCGCTCTCAGCTCCACGCGCAATCTGGATCAATTGCTGGAGATGATAGTTGACCGGGCGCGGGAGTTCACCGATGCCGACGGCGGGACATTGTATTTGGTGGATGAGGAAAACCGGCAGCTCAAGTTCACCATAGTGCAGACGGAGTCGCTGGGCTTTCGCATGGGCGGACTGACCGGCGACCCGGTCACCATCCCACCCATCGCCTTGTTTGAGGACGGCGCGCCGAACTTCCACAACGTCTGCGCCTACGTCGCCAATACCGGCAAGTCGGTGAACATCCCCGACGTCTATGAGGTCGAGGGTTTTGATTTCTCCGGCGCCCGCGATTTCGATAAAACTTACCACTACCGCTCCATATCCCAGCTCGTCATCCCTATGCGAGACCATCAGGGCGAGACCATCGGGGTGCTGGCGCTCATCAACGCTCGTGACCCATACACCGGTGTCATCATCCCCTTCGCGCCCGAATATGAGATGCTGACGGAGGCTTTAGCTTCCGAGGCCGCGGTGGCTCTGACCAATGCGCGGCTTATTCATGACCTTCAGGAATTGTTTAATTCCTTCATCAAGACCATTGCGGACGCCATTGACGCCAAATCGACTTACACCGGCGGTCATATCGAGCGCGTGGCGAACTTGACGATGGAGATTGCCAATCGGATCAACGCCGCGACCACTGGCCCTTATGCCGAGGTCAAGTTCACTGACGACGAGTTATACGAACTGCGGCTGGCTGCCTGGCTCCATGACACCGGTAAGATAACCACCCCGGAATATGTTGTGGATAAAAAAACCAAACTGGAGACCATTTTCGACCGAAAAGAGGTCGTTCGGCTGCGATTTGAGCTGGCGATGCAGCATGCAGCCCAGAGGCTGAGTTATCTGGAGCAGCAGCCTCGCGAATCCACCATCCAGAAATATGAATATGACAGGCTAAAGGCTCAAACTGAGGCTGAACTCGAAAAGCTGATGCAGGATATGGAGTTCGTTTTCAACTGCAACAAAGCCGGGGAGTTCATGGCCGATGAGAAGCTGGACAGGTTGAAGGAGATCGCTTCAATAGAGACACGGACTTCCTGTGGTTCAGTGCATTTAATCGACGATAACGAGTTGTATAATCTGTCCATCCGTAAAGGAACTTTTACCAAAGAGGAATTCCAAGTAATACACGACCATGTGGTCATGACATATAAGCTGCTATCCGGCTTGCCGTTCCCGAAGAAGCTCAAGAATGTTCCTTTCATCGCTGGTGCTCATCATGAAAAACTGAACGGCAAAGGCTATCCCAATGGATTAACTGCAGAACAGATTCCACTGCAGGTGCGCATTTTAACGTTGGCGGACATCTTCGAAGCCTTGACCGCCAATGACCGTCCTTACATCTCGGAACCGAAGAAGCTGTCGCTGGTATTGGGGATACTGGATGACGGGGTGAAGAAAGGAGAGCTTGACCCGGATTTAGTGAAGTTCTTCCTTGATGCAGGCATGCACCTCGAATACGCACATAAACATATACAAAAAAGTCAGATAGATATTGAATGATTTTAACACACACAAGAATAAGCGACAAAGCAGCATTTCACACGCACCGCCCTTTCCTGGCAGCATTGGCGCCGGACTGGCCGCCGTTGAAGAAGAACTTAAACAAAACGGTGTAATCCGACCTCGTCGTCACGCTGAGCTGCTGTTTGAAACAGCGCTGGGGATTGACCGCGTTGCGCTGTATCTTCGAGCTGCCGAGGAGCTTTCGCTGGAAGCTGCGGATGTGGTGAATAGGCTGAAATCCGAGAGACTCCAGGGCAAGCCGATTCAGTATATTACCGGTTGGGCGCCGTTCTGGGGACGGGAGTTTAAAATCACCGAAGGTGTGTTCATACCTCGCTTTGACACCGAACTGCTGATAGACCTTTTCCAGAAACGCTTCCCTCTTCGATCTCATTTCGATTATCCTCTGCAGGTGCTTGACCTCTGCTGCGGCTGCGGTGTGCTGGGTTTGACCATTGCCGCAGAGTATCCTTGTTCTTTCGTAACATTGGTGGACAATTCGCCGGCAGCCGTGCGGATCTGCTTGGAGAATGTCAGACGCTTGGGCATCCAGGAGCGCGTTGCAGTGGAACTCCGCGACGCGCTGGACCTGCCGCTGGATTGGAATAACCGCTTTCAGGCGGTGCTTGCCAATCCGCCCTATATTCCGGTGGAGGAGGTTCAGTGGCTGAATCTGGACGTTCAGAGGGAGCCTCATGCGGCATTGACGGACGGCGGCGATGGTCTCTCTTTTTACCGTTATTGGTCCCGGAATTTACCTGAAATTTTACAACCGGGGGGCTGGTTCGCGATTGAAATCGGCGATGGTGCTGCGGAAAGCGTCCAAGCAATCTTTGAGAAAGCTCAGTTCACTGTCCAGGTTTTCAATGATATCAATGGTTTACCGCGAGCGGTGGCGGGTGAGATGCCTATGATGCAGCATGCGGAGTTTTGAGTTCAAACTTCAGCTTGTACACGCTAATGGTTGTGTGCCAAATAACCTGACATTTGCTCTTGGAGGACGCAGTGGACGCAATGAACGTGATGGACAAAGACGGATAGCGTGAGAACTAAACTTGAGACAATCATGGCGAAAGGCTTGCATTTTGAATTACTATTAGATATTATGATATATGTCTAACAATCTAAAAGGTATTCATGAGCGCGGAAAGCCTCTTTAAAGCCCTGGCGGATCCCAACCGACGCAAGATTCTGAAGATACTGAAGAAGGGTTCACTCAGCGCCGGTGAAATTGCGGAGTCTTTTCCCATAACCAGGGCTTCGCTGTCGCACCATTTCAACATTCTGAAAGCTGCTGAGCTGGTTCGGTCCGAACGGCGCGGTCAGAACATGGTCTATTCGCTGAACACCACCGTCTTCGAAGACCTGGCGTCCAGCCTATGGGAACTGTTCAAACCTTATGAAGAAAAGGGAGAAAATGAGCCGTGAAAATCGACGGGGCGGACAGACTTAACCTGGTGCTGCTGGTGCTGTCGTTGATTGTGGTCGGCGTCCTCTACGACAAACTGCCCGACCCCATGCCGACGCATTGGAACATCAGAGGCGTCGCGGACGGATTCACGCCCAAACCTTGGGGCGCTTTTATCGGACCTATCGTTATGGCAGCGATGATTCTGCTGTTGTGGTTGTTTCCAGTAATATCCCCGCGGGGATTTCAAATCGACCCCTTTCGGAAGGTTTATGGCATCTTAAAGGTCAGTGTGGGCGCCTTCATATTTCTGATAAACTTAGCGGCGGTGAGCCAGGCGTTGGAAATCGGCCTGCCCGTCGAGAGGGTCATTCCCGCGCTGGTGGGCTTGTTGTTTGTCATCTTGGGCAATTTCATGGGCAAGCTGCGCAAGAACTTCTTCGTCGGCATCCGCACCCCTTGGACGCTCGCCAGCGATGAGGTATGGCTGCGCACCCACCGCCTGGGCGGGGTGGTTTTTTTCTGGTGCGGATTATTGATTTTTATCGGTAGTCTTCTGGGAATGGCGGGAGGATGGCTGTTCGGATTGATTATCTTGGCAGCTTTAGTGCCAGTGGTGTATTCGTTTGTTTTCTATCGTAAGATTGAAGCCCATAAGGCGGATGAGATAAGTTAACGCCGTCGATAGTAAGGGGGGGAGGAAGTACTTGATAAACGATGTCATTTCCCAGAAAATAGCGCCTGCGACGCGTAGGTCGGGCCTCCGAGCCCG
>CAZCEM010000046.1:0-10288 GCA_964497555.1 uncultured bacterium | reverse complement strand
GCGGAAGCTGGAATCCAGTCCCTTTCCAAAGCGCATCATTCCAGCTTTCGCTGGACTGTGCGCCTGCGGTGTGGTCGGGCTTGGAAGCCCGACCTACAACACTGAGCACCGAGCACCGAGCACCGCCCACTGTGTACTGCGAACACTGAGCACTGAATCCTTCCGTAACGCCTTATCTCTTTATCCCACCCCAAGATACGCGATATGTGTGACGATGTGACGTTTTTATTCACTATCCTTCCCTTATTATCTCCGCCTCCTGCCACTTGACCTTGGCTTCTCCGGCTGCACTGAATCGGCTTTCTTCCCATCGTTATCCATCTTGTCCTTCCCGCGGGATTTGCTCTCCACCGCTGCGCCGGTGGTAGGATCGATCAGCGCCACCACCGCGCCGGCCTTCAAGCCGTCGTCCACAACCACTGCGTTGTCGTTGCGCGCGCCCAAGGTCAAGGGTGTCACTTTCCAGCCCCCGCTGGACTTGATATAAGCCACTGACTGCCCGTCGCGTTGGAACACCGACTCGATGGGTATCCACAGCTTGTTCAACCGCCGCTCGATGATGATCTTGGCGCTGGCGGACATGCCGGGCTTCAATAGCGGGTCGGATTCCTTCACCCGCACCAGCACATCGAACACCTTCGCGTCGTTCAGACGCGGGTCGTTGTGCGCGATGTTGGCGATATCACTAATTTCGCCATGGAAGGTCGGTTCGGGGTAGGCGTCCAGCTTGATCTCAACCGGCAGCCCCAGCTTAATCTTGGCTACATCGACCTCGCTGACGGTGGTCTCGACCAGCATCACCGACATGTCGGGGATTTCCAGCAGCGCCTGCCCCCGCCAGGGCGTGTCGCCGACCTTGATCTTAGCCATGTCGCTGCCGCGCCAAATCTCGTTGTAGATCACGATCCCCGGCGCGGGCGCGGTGATGCGCAGCTTCTGCTTGGCGCGCAGGGTGTTCTCCAGCTCAATTTCCGCCTGTCGAATGCGCAGCCGCGACGACTGCGCTTCCGCCGAGTCGATTTGCTGCTGGGCCTTCACGCGGTCTTCAGCTTGCTTGAGTGACAGTTCGGCTTGCAGCAGGTTCAGCTTGGCTTCCTCGATGCGGGTGTCGGCTTCGAATTTCATCTGGTCGAGGCGGAGCTGCGACAGCCGGTGGCGGGCTTTGGCGTCTTCGACTCCTGCCAGCAGCCCCGCCATGTCGGATTGCTGCGACGCCATACTGCTGCGCAGGTTGGCTTTGGCGATGTTCAGCTCGGCGGTCTGGTCGTCGATGTTCTGGGAGATGTCGGTGGTGTCGAACTGGATGAGGAAGTCGCCGGTCTTGACAACCGTGCCTTCGGGCACAAGATCGACGATCTGCAGGTTCGAGCGCACCGGTGGGGCTGAGACCGTCACCGAGTTCTCCGCGCGCATCCGGCCGGTCTCTTTTAGATCGACGACGAACTCGCCGGACTGAACCGTCGCACTGGGGATGTTAGCGGTGCCGCCGTCGAACACGCGGAATAATATCCAGGTGGCGACGGCTGCGACGACTATCAATCCAATCGTCAGCCAGCGACGACGTTTATCAACAAGCAGGGCTTTCAAAGGAAGAGTCATTAAGGACCCGATGTTTTACAAGGAGTAACTAATAGTCCAATTTAAAGAAATATGCACCTGTCACTTCATTTATTTCTTCCTCAATCCAATCTGTCCACTTTTTCGGGGCGTCTTTTCCGGACAATTCCCGCCATTCCACCCGATTATCCGCCCGAAACCATGTCATCTGCCGCTTGGCAAACTGGCGCGTGGCGATAATGACAGCTTCTTCCGTTTGGGAACGGGTTATCTCGCCGAGCAGCAACCGGACTACATGGCGGTAGCCCAAGCACTCGGTTACGGATGGCGGCAGCCGGTCCAGGCCGCCGAAGCGCTCGGCCAAGTAGCGGGTTTCCTCGATCCAGCCTCCGTTCAGCATGGCTTTCACCCGACGCTCGATCAACTGCCACAGCTCGTCGCGCGGACGGCTCAGGCCATAAAATACCGGCTGGAAGGGCTGCTCGGCGACGGTCTGGCGATGCCAGTCGGTGAAGCAGCGACCGGTCATGCGCCAGACCTCCAAAGCCCGTATTAGCCGCTTGCGGTCGTTGGCGCCGACATAGCGGGCGTATTCGGGATCAACCGACCGCAACTCTTCGATGAGAGCCGCCATCCCCCGAAGATCGATTTCCTCGTCGATACGCCGACGCAATTCGGGATCGGGAGCGGGGATGGGGGCCAGTCCGTCGATCAAGGCTCGAATGTACAGCCCCGAACCGCCGACAACCAAGGGCAGCTTGCCGCGGGCGCGGACGTTGTCGATAGCCTCTAGCGCCAGCCGGGCGAATTCCCCCGCTGACAGCCGTTTTTCAGGCGAGACCGTGCCTACCAGATGATGCCGGACGCGGCGCAGTTCTTCGGCTGAAGGCGCGCCGGAGCCAATGGTCAGGCCTTCGTAGATCTGCCGCGAGTCAGCGGAGACGATCTCGGCATCAAATTGTTCTGCCAGCGCCGCTGCGACGGCGGTCTTGCCCACGGCAGTGGGGCCGACGATGACCGGCAGAATAAATTTCTTACGCAAGTAGGTTATCTAAACTTTCACAGAGTTGCATTCAGTGACTCAAGTTTAGAGTTCAAGCTTCAGCTTGTGCACCCTAAAGCGTGAACTCTAAACGCGGCTCGTGGTGAGAAGCCTGATTTTCTCCCCCCGCAGAAAGCTTCCTCGTTTAATTGACATCTATCGCTGTAAATACCGCATCCGCCCTATTCCTCCACCTCGCTCAACAGAATCACCCGCTCCACCCCCAGCCCCTCATCGACAAAGTACGCCTCCAGCATCATGCCTCCCGCTTCGCTGTGAAGGTGGTCTTTCCCAGCGTAACACCGTCTTACAATCTCGCGCTCCGGCTCGGTGAGGCGCGGCGGAAAGGCGAATCCCTCCGGCGCTTGGCGCGTGGTCAGCTTCTCCGCGTCGAAGATGGTCAACACCGCCGGGCGGAACCTAATCCGCCGCCGGGCGAGCACCTCCCAGGAGGCGTGAGGAAACATCCCCTTCAAGGCGTCCAAGCCCTCCCGACGCGCCGGCGCTCGGAATCCCGCTTCCGGCAGCATGAGTTCACCCGCCAGCTCGTCGGCTTCGCGCTCCTGTTCGGGCGTGTGCAGCGATTCGCCGGTGTGACATAGCAATACGTGAGCCAGCTCGTGGCAGAATTTCCAGTTCATCCGCGGCGGATACAGGTCGGGATCGAGGTAAATCGTCCGCTCCACCACGAAAGCCTCAGAACCTTCGAAGGACTGAAACACCACCTGAATGTCATGCTGCGCCGCCAGATCCGAGATGAAACTCACTACTTGGTTTTCCTCCGCGCCAGCAGCAATTCCTGGAAGAACCTCTTTGTCGGCTGGAAGTTGTTGAACCGCGAGCTGCGCAGCCATTCTATTTCCTCGACATTGGGATTCATCATGAGCATCAAGTCTGAATCTGCCAGAAACTCCGACAAGGCGGGGTATGTCTCAAAGCCTTCAGCGTCGTCATAGGTGAAGTGCTTTTTACCGGCAGAGACTATCAGTTCGGTGGTTTCCACTCCCAGTGCCTGCGCCAGCCGCTCCGCGACGTCCAGCGTCGGCGAGGATTTGCCGTTCTCAATCAGGCTAAGATAGGAGCGGTTGATCTCGGCTTTGACGGCCAGGTCTTCCTGAGAGACGTCCTTATTCCGGCGCAGCATCCGGATCCGCTCGCCAATCAGGCTTCGCAGCTTATCAGTTTCCATATTCATCTCCAACTAATGACGCTAGTTTGTCTTGAAAGCGCTCAATTTCTTCGCGGGTATGCCAAGCGACATCGACGCCCAGCCCGCCGCGGCGGGTGACCAGCACGTACAGCTCGATTCCGCGGTTGCGGAAGTACTTGCAGATGTCGAAGATTCCGAATCCGATAACCAATGCCGCGAGCATCAGACTGCACACCACGCTGTTGGTGAAGACGCCGCCGCTGTCCATAACCGCCCGGACGCCGAAGTAACCTCCGAACGCCGCGTACAACAATCCCAGCGCCAGATACCGGAAAACCTGTTGCTTCATAAGGAGGCTCGGTCCGAGGTCTTTCGTGGGGAGCGCGAAGCCGCCACGACGCAACTGACCCGATTTTGTACCGGGACGCACCCGGTAGAACACACCGCGATGGTACAGCCGTTGGTCGGTCAGCACCAGAAGCGACTTTCGCACCGGCTCGCCCATCCTGAAACGTTGGGCTTCCTCTTCGCCCAACACCGCGACCAGCCGCTCGTCCAACGCTTGGAACATCTCCTCAAGCTGAGGCATAAGTTCACCTTCTTTTTATCATCTTTGTATATAATAATAAATAATTTGTGGTTCATATACAACAATTTTCTTTGTAAATTTGGAAAATGTTTAATATATGCAAACATATTTAGGAGAGCATATCCAGCAAGCTGGACATGCTGTAATCGCTGCGGCACAACCTTCGTCTTAGTTGGTGGACCTTCAGAATCTGTCCAATATTAAGGGGCGCATTTAATTCTGAACATATTGCTTAACGGCACAGGCGCATCATGCCTGCGAAAGCTGGCATCCATTAGCTGCATTCTGGATTCCCGGTTTCGCGGAAATGACAGAGAATGACCAAATGATTATGCACCCAGAATATTACCCCGACCATCTTTAAGTTCACATTGCTTTAGGAGTGCATCTGATTCTGTAGGAATGACAAATTTGCCAAAGGCGCATCATGCCAGCGAAAGCTGGCATCCAGAAACCCCAATCTGGATTCCCGGTTTCGCGGTAATGACAGCGAATGTAATCTAATAGCCGTACTCCTTAAATATTATCAAACACTCACCTCTAATAATCAGAGAGTGGCAGATAAACTCGCAAAGGTCTTCAATGACTTCCCAAATTCTTGACAGACGCTAAAACGGCTCGTATATTTTAACATGAAGTTCAAACGGGGCGTTTGAACGCCTTTCAAGTTTAAGCTGGGATTTCCATAAAAGGTTGTTAGGGTTTTCTGGCAGTTTTCACCGGTTGCGTACCAGATGACCCACGACTCTTTTTTCTCCGGGCATCTGCCCGGATTTTTTGTTTTAAGGGCTTCCGGCGTTAAAACGGTGGTTTGGGAGAGTTATGAGATTTCCTCTAATTCGAGGTTGTGAACCAGCACTAACGGCGCTGCTGTTGTTGGCGGTATGTTATGTGGATTCGCGCGCCTGGAACGGCGCTGAACTTGTCAGCGCCTCTCCCGAGGGGCTTGTTTTCCGGCTGACTCCCGTGATTTCCGGCCCGGTGACAATCGCCGAGGGCGAGGTTCGTTTCAGCCTGCTGGGCAGCGATGTGTTGACAACGCGGGAGGGAACCCTGGATCCGGTCTATATCGTCAACATCGCAGTGCCTCCTCAGGCGTCGCCCCTGGCGCGGACGCTCAAAAGTTCAACCGCCCAGGCCTGGCAAGGCCGTCTGCCGGCGGCGGCCGTCTTGAATGAAGCCCCCGCCGAACAAGAACGGATATTCCAAGCCGCTGATAATCTGCGCGGCGCCGGTTTGCTCGGCAAAGCGTCCTTCACCACCATTGGCGGACTCCGGGTTATGAGACTGCCGATCTTTCCCGTTCAACAAGACGCTGTTAGGCGTCAAGTGACGCTGGCGGGAACAATCGAAGTCGCGGTGGATTTTAATATAAGCGCGAATGGTAAAAGTCCTTCCCCTCGAACCGTCCGCTCCGCCAACCGTCCGGCTCGGTTGAACCGTCTGGCGCGGCTGACGGTCATCAATCCCGAACAAGCGCGGGGGATGGAGGCCGTTCAAACCCTCGACGGATTCGACTGGGCTTGGCCGGAGGGTTATCTGTATAAATTCTCGGTTCAACTGGAGGGCGTCTATCAGCTCAGCTTTGAAAACCTCAAAGCGAAGGGCGTTAGGCTTCCGGACGGCGGCTTGCAGTCGGAGCGATTGAGGCTGTACGGCGGCAGCGGGCTGCCTCTGCCGGAGGACAGCCGTGAAGAGATCCACCTGGGGCTGCGGGAATGCCCGCTGCTAATTGACGACGGCGGCGACGGACAGTTCGAACCCGGCGATAATATTATCTTTTATGCCCGCAGCGGCGGCGGTTGGGTGTCCGATACGACTATCGGCTGGGCCTATCAGACCAATCCCTATATCACCACCAATGTGTACTGGCTGAACATCAATCCCTCTGGCGGAGGGTGGCGAATGTCGGAGATGACGGTTGAGGATTTCGCCGATACCGTCGTGACCGCCGCGCCGGTGCGAATATATCAAGAGACGGACCGCTTTATATACGGCCGCGATAACTTCCTCGGCGGCGGTCTGATGTGGTATTCTTTTACCTACGACGGCGTTTCGCGCTCCTCACATCTGGTCTCGCTGGAGGGTATGGACCTCTCCCAACCGGTGCTGCTGAGGACGCGGCTGGTCAACACAAAGTACACGAGTCCTTTGATTGACGTTATAGTGAACAACGAGCTGGTCCGAACCTTCTTACCCGCTTCTCATACCAATCCCCTCTCCGGCGTGGAACAGTTCACCTTGAGCAACGGCGAGTTTCACCCGGGCGTGAACTACGTGACCTTTGAGCAGCGCAGATCCGACACCCGCGCGCTGTTCGATTGGCTGGACGTGCGTTACACGGCTGATTTCATGGCTTCTCGAAGCTTTGAGTCCATCTCCTCCAACAGCATCGTCGGTTACGACCTCTCCAGTCAGAGAGACCCGATACTCTTTAACGTGTCCAATCAATATAGTGTGTCCTACGCCCGTGGATCCCAGATTAACATCTTAGAAAATCGAGCCTGCATACGTCGTTATTTTCTTTACAATTACAGCGAATTTCGGTCGCTGCCGGATCGGTTCCAGGAGTATATCGCGCCGGAATCGGATTTACCCGACCTGCTGAGCAATGAAAACACTTGCGAGATAATAATGATTGTGCCGGACGCCTATTGGGGTGTGATGAAACCACTGCTGGAGCATTACAATCGCAGTTCCACCGCGGCGCGCGTGCGGCTTTCAGAGATTTACAATCTCTTCTCCAGCGGAGTCATGGATCCGACGGCGATCCGGAATTTCCTGCATTTCACGGTGTCGCTGCCGTGGCGGCAGCCGCCGGATTACGTGGTCTTCTGCGGCGATGGAGACTATAATTACCGGAACATCGACCGGCCGCCGGCAGAAGCCTTTCTGCCTCCCTTCGAGGACATTAACACTGGCTATTCCACCGACGACTGGTTCGTGGATTTCAATTCAGCCGACGGAGATTACCTGCCGGAGATGGTCACCGGCCGGCTGACCGCTGACAGTGAATGGGAGATGCAGAACATCGTCGATAAAATTATTGCCTACGACGAAAATCCCGAATTCGGGCCTTGGCGAAACCGAGCGGTCATGGTGGCGGACGACGAGTACGGCGAGGATTCTAACCGCGAATCCCGGCATATAAGCGACACGGAGGAGATTTCCACTACCTTGCTGCCCGCAGCCATGGATAAGGTAAAGATCTTTCTGACCGAGTATCAACGTGAATTCGGACGGGAGAAACCGCGCGCCGGCACGGATTTGGTCAACGCCATCAACGAGGGGGCGCTGCTGGTGAACTACATGGGGCATGGCAATCCCACCCTGTGGGCGCATGAACACGTGTTCGTGCAGTCGCGTGACCTGCCCCGGATTGAAACCTCCCGAAAACTGCCCTTTTACGTGGCATTCACCTGCGATTGGGGCTACTGGGACGACCAGTCGGCGCCGTGCTTTCCGGAAATCCTTTTAACGCAGCCCGAGCGGGGCGCCATCGCCGCCATCGCTTCCACTCGGCTGACCTTCGAGGACCAAAACTCCGCGCTCGCCAAGAGGTTTTTCACCAACCTGTTCAGAAGCCCTGAGCCTGTCACCTTGGGAGAGGCTTTGAAAATTGCCAAACGGGAAGCGGTCTATAGCATGTGCCCGACATATACACTTATGGGCGACCCGACAATGTACCCCGCACGACCCAAGCTGACCGGCCGCTTTGTTTCGCTGAGTCCTTACCCTTTGACGCCGCTGGCTTTGTCCGAGGTTCAGGGACGGATTTTCGATCCTGAAAATCTATTCGATCCGGAGTTCAACGGGGTCATGAATTTCACCATCCGTGATGTTGACATTCCCAAGCAATATACTATCACTTACTACGATTCGCAGGATCAGGAGCGGAAGATTATCTTGAATTACACGCTGGCCGGCGCGCCGGTATATCGGGGGGATTTCACGGTCAGAAACGGCGAGTTCACCGGCAGCTTTATCATACCGGAGGACGTGAGCATGGGCAGCGGCGCCAATGGGAAGGTGGTGGGGTATTTTAACAACGACATGCTCGACGGGGTGATAATCGCCGATTCGGCTCGATTCGCTGACCATGCCGCGATGGCTCAGGACGTCACACCGCCGGAGATGTGGGTTTATTTCAACCATCGCGCCTACCGCGCCGGCGACCCCATCGGCGCTGAACCAATCCTCATTGTCGATGTGTTTGACTCCTCCGGCATCAACTTGACCGGCAAAATGGGGCATGGTCTTTCGATTACGATTGACGGCCAGAAAACCACGGATTTAACGCCCTATTTCTCCTACAACACTGACAGTCATCAGGCGGGCAGTCTGGCGCATGTGATTGGACCCTTGACTGCCGGTGAGCACAATGCTGAGATAATGGCGTGGGACAGTTTCAACAATTTCTCGGTTAAGACCGTTTCGGTGTATGTGGCTGCGACGGCGCAGGAGTTGATGATTGACCGGGTTCTGAACTGGCCTAATCCTTTTAAGAAGACCACCGCCCTGACTTTTGTAATAAATCGATCGGCGGAATATGAGATAAAAATCTATACGCTCGGCGGCCGTCGCATCCGTGACTTCCGCGGCTACGCCTCCCGCGCCGGTCTGGTTTCCGACGTTGAATGGGACGGACGCGATTACGCTGGGATGACGGTGGGCAACGGCGTTTATCTTTACAAAGTAACCGCTTGGGACGAAGAGGGCGGGAAGGTTGAAGGATTGGGTAAAATCGCCCGCATCAGATAACCCCCATTGAGGCTTGCGAAAAGATAATATTGTTCATAATTTAAAAGTTTAGGCCTTTAATCCGTCAATGTTTTGTTTTTACATAAAGGATCAAGGATAGACAATGCTCACATCCAAACCTCTGGCAGTGCTGACAGTTCTTGTGCCAGCGGCGCTTTTCACGCTGGCAGCGCTGAAACCGGTCGAAGCCGGCGTTGCGGAAGCGACTGTCATCTTCCTGAACATCGCCCCCGGCGCGCGTGCCGGGGGGATGGGCGAAGCCTTTGTGGCGGTCGCGGACGACGCCACCGCCACCTGGTGGAATCCCGCGGGACTTGCGTTTCTGAACAAGCAGGAACTGACCTTCATGCACGTCAACTGGCTGCCCACCTTTCGCCTCGACGACCTCTATTATGACTACATCTCGTACATCACCACCGTAGAGGACTGGGGCACCGTGGGCACGAACGTGGTTTTCCTGAACCTCGGAGAGACCGAGGGCCGCGATGAGCTGAACAATCCCACCGGCACCTTCCGCACCTTTGAAACCGCCCTTACTGGCAGCTATGGCTCGACCCTCAGCGATAATATGGCTCTGGGATTGAACGTGAAGTTCATCTATAGCCATCTCGCCGACCGCGGCGCCGGACAGGAACGCGGCTCCGGCACCTCCACCGACTTCGCCATCGACCTAGGTTTGTTGTACAAAACCCACGACCCCCTTCTATACAAGCCCCTGAACTTCGGCGCCAATCTGGCGAATATGGGACCCAAGATGTCCTACATCGACCGGGCGCAGGCCGACCCCATCCCCACCAACCTTAAGTTCGGGTTCGCGTGGAGCTTCGTCAGCGACGAATACAACAAGCTGTCGCTGGTGGGCGACGTCAACAAGCTGCTGGTCACCAAGCACGAAGACGGCGAAACCGACCCGTTCTACATCGCCATCGTCACGTCCTGGTTCGACTGCCCCTTCTGGTATGACTTGATCTATAACACAGGCCTGGAGTACTGGTACAGCGACCTGGTCGCGCTACGGGTGGGCTACTGGAACGACGAGATCGGCAAGGTCAAGCCCATCACCTACGGCGCGTCATTCCAGGTATCGACCTACCGGTTCGACTTCAGCTACATCTCCGCCGGCAAGGGGCACCCGTTGACCGACACCCTGCGGCTGTCGCTGTCCATCGGATTTTAATGAGTTTGTCAA
>CAZCEM010000045.1:0-10452 GCA_964497555.1 uncultured bacterium | reverse complement strand
ACAGCGGAGAGGTTCGGAATGACAGCGGAGAGGTTCGGAATGACAGCGGAGGGGCAGTTTTGAGCAGAGAGTTTAATCTAAAAAAAAGTTTTTCAGCAGACCCTAATTACTCCATTTTTGTTTTTTCTTCTTGATTTTATCTCTGAGAAATAGTATATTATTAACTGAGGCATAGCGCCGTCTTCCAGTCGGCTCAGAGACAAATCCAGCCGCCTGGAAGACGGCGTTACAGAAGGAATTTTGCATTTCACTTGCCGCTTCCATTTATATAATGGAGATGCGGCTCATTGCTACTTTGCAGGAGGAAGCCATGTTTAAGGGGAATTTAGTTTCACTGCTGGTCAGCGTGACTGTATGCGTCATGCTGATCCCCGCCTGGGCACAGGTAACCATCACGCCTTTCGGCATGGGCTGCGGGATCGACGGTCCTGAAGAAAGATTGATAACCATCAGCAACACCGGCAACCAAGACATGCCTTATACAACCCGCGCGCGCATCCACCGAGAGGATGAGCGTTTAGGCGGACCCCACCGCGATGATCCCGGCGACTTGGTGGCTCATTTCCGTCCGCCCGGCGGCGCCGCCTCCCACTACACCACAGGCTTGTCATGGGACGCTGAGAACCTGTGGATGTGGAACAACGACTTCCACAGCGGCGAATGCTGGGCGCTGGACCCCGCTGACAACTATCAGCCCGCGATGCACTTCAACGTTGAAGCGAGATGTGAGACCATGGCGCTGTTGAACGGTCACTTGTACATGATAGTCGATCCCCAGAGATACCTGACGCATTACAACCGCCAAGGCGACCATCTCGACAACCTGAATTTTAATTTCGTAACCTATGCGGTTACCGCGAGTTCGGAGCTGGGCTACCTGTTTGTAATGGGCAATGACAACGTCATTTACCTTTATACCGTTCAGGACAACGGGCAGGTGGCTCAGGAAGTGGGGCGAATCAGCAACTGGTCGCAGGTCATCGGCAACGCCGACGTTCGCAGCATATTGTGGGTGGACGCTCATCCGGACGGGCAACTATGGATGAACACCTGCCGCGGCCCCAACGGTGAGGGCGGCAACTGGGCTTGGGAAGTCGCCGTGGACACCGATGACTGGGTGTGCACCGAAGTGGTGCAGGTTTTCCAGACCCGGGCCGGCAACAGCCCCCAGCACTGGGACGGTCTGGGGCACGACGGTGAGAATCTATGGGCTTCCTTCTGGGCAATCGACGAGATTTACATCCTCGATGACGGAGTCTCTGAACTGCGGCTGATGGAGATTGATCCCCCTGAAGGAGTGGTGCCGGCGGAGAATGACGCGGAGTTATTCGTACAGCTTGACCCCACCGGTGTTGACCCGGGGCTGTATAATTATAACGTCCAATTCACCTTCGGCGAGGGCCAGCAAGTCATCACCGTCATGACGTCGGTGCTTGTCAGCGTTGAATCGGAGGTTGGTAACATCCTCGGTACGGTAACGCGCGCCTCTGACGGAGCCCCCCTCGGCGGCGCTTTGGTCAGGATGGAGCAGTACTCCATGGAACGCATCACCGACGCCCAGGGACACTATGCCTTCGAGGAGCTGCCACTGGGACAATACGACCTTACCGTTACCATGCCGGAATACCTGCCCCAGAACCTTGAAGCCGATCTGGACGAAGAAGACGACATCGAAGTGGACGCGGCTCTACTGCACGGCGAATGCGCCTTGTCCATTGAAGGCGTGGTTGACGAGATGCTGCCCGACAACGAGTCGCAGTACGACTTCACAGCCGCCAACAACGGCGACGGCACTCTCACTTATCACACCGAACGCCGGTTGCTGGGCGATGCCAACGCCGAGCCTTGGACGCTGAGAAGGTCTTATATGGTGGGGGCCGACCGTGAGGACACCGCCATTCAAGGCCTCGTCTATGCGGACGGCGTTTTCTTGGCGTCAGGTTCCGGCAACAACAATCCGAAGATTTACGCTTTCAACCGCGAGGGTGAATTCCTCTATGAGACTCCACAGCCGCGCGTGGAGGGCGACAGCCGCGGCATGCGCGACCTGGCCTGGGACGGGAACCTGCTCTGGGGCTGCGTTGGGCTGCAGCGAAATCAAGTATTCGGGATGAGACTGAACGGCGAGGTGGTCCATCAGTTCAACGGGCCCTACAATCCTTCCACGGGCATCGCTTGGGATCCCGACCATGAAGTGCTGTGGATTTGCACCACCACCGGCAATCCAGTAGCATATAGGCCCGACGGACAGCCCGCTGATTTTACGCCGATCCCTCGCGGCAATCTGCGTATCTACGGCTTAGCGTACTGGCCTTCCGATCCGGACGGGTGCTGCCTGTACATTCTCCATAAAGAACAGGACACCAACCGACAAGCCGTCAATAAATGCAACGTTGAGACGCGCGAGATGCGGTTTGTAGCTTATTTAGATCCTGAAGCCGGGGGCTCGCCGGAAGGCGCCTACATCACCAGCTCTTACGACGTATATAGCTGGGTGATGATGTCAGTCGCCAATAATGCCCCTGCGAACGGCGGCGATCGCATCGACGTGTGGCAGCTCGACGCGCGCAGGGACTGGATGTCAGTCGAACCTTCCGCCGGCCAAATCGAAGCGGGCGGCGAGGAGGCCTTCACCTTAACCCTGAACACCACTGACTTGGAGCAGGCCGAGTATCAAGCTGAAATCGCCTTTGTACACGACGGTTTCGGAGGCGAGACGACGATCCCAATCGATTTAAACGTGATAATAGGTCGAGTGCAGGTCGAGCGCATACTCATGTTCGACGCCGGTTGGAACATGGTGTCCTTGAACTGCGAGCCTGACGTTGTTGACGTCACCGAACTGTTCGCGCCTATGGCGGAGAATCGCGTCTTGCTGCTGCTCAAGGACGGTCAAGGACACTTCTACAATCCCGAATGGGATTTTAACAATATTCCCGGGTGGCGTGTATCGGAAGGTTATCAGGCGCGGGTGGCCGCCAACTCGGAATTGCTGGTTTCGGGATTGTCCATGCTGGCGGACGACCCAATCCCGCTGGTCCGCGGGTGGCAGATTGTCGCCTATTATCCGCAGGCTCAGGTCGAAGCCCCGGTGGGTTTCTCCAACATTCGCGACATTCTGGACATCGCCAAGAACGGCGCAGGGGCGTTTTACATCCCCGCCTGGGATTTCAACAACATCCCTCCGTTGACTCCCGGACAAGGCTATCAGGTTAAGGTGATTCAGGACGGCGAGCTGGTGTGGGCGTTGCAGGAGGAGGGTCAGCGGGCGAACGTTCGCTGGAATCAGCCCCGTTTGACGCCCGATCAATCAACGATAGTAGCCACCGGCGAAAACATGAGCGTTCTCATCCTGACCGATGAATCGCTGACCGGGGAAGTGAAGATTTTCGCCGGAGAAAAGCTGGTGGGCGCCGGCGTATTGGCGAACGGCGCTGCGGGAGTGGCGGTGTGGGGAGGCGAATCGCTCGCACGGGAGGGAGATCCGCTGACCGTAAGTCTGCAGACCCGCGAGGGCGAAACGGCGCTGGAGTTAACGACGCTGGCTGGGGAGCCGAGGTATTCCCTCGACGGTGTGTGGGTGGCAAAAGTGGCTGTCGTCGAAGCGCTGCCCGAGAAGTTCGGACTGGTCGCGGCTTACCCGAATCCCTTCAATGCGGTGACTAAACTGGAATGGAACCTGCTGGAGCCCGGTGAAGCTGCGATTGTGCTGTATGACCTGGAAGGACGGCTGACGATGAAGGTTGCTTCCGGTAGTTTCGCTGCTGGACGTCATACGACGTTGATCGATGGAGAAGGCTTAGCCGCCGGTGTTTACATCGCTCAGCTCACCGCTGCGGGACGTGATTCGAGGCTCAAGCTGACAATTCTGAAGTAAAGGCCTCGGTCATAGCCAAAATGGCGGCGGGAGGACAACCTCCCGCCGCCGTTTTTTTTACTTGATTCATCCTGTCATACTCGGTTTCGGGAAATATACAAACCATTAAGAATATATCCTAACAAACCAATAACGCTTACAGTGGTCGTACCGACATATACCGAAGTCAGCGCACTGGGCAGATCAAGTACTTTTGCTCCTGTGAGAACAATAATCACCAACATCGTAAATACCCATATACTGACGAACCAAAGTGAATAGAAGAATATAGTTTGTTTATGCATGAGATATTGGTCAGCGTCACGAGAAAGGCATTCTTGTTCTTCGCTTGCAATCTTCGTATTGGCAGGAAAATTCTTTAAGTTCAATCTTCGCATTAACTTGAAACAACCTATTTTGGATCTCACTCGAGTTTTTAACATCATTGCTCATTATCTTCACTCCTTTTAATGAGGTCCAAGAAATAGTCCTTAATCAATTGTTCCCTTATGAATCGTTCATGATTCTGAAAGGCTTTATCCCAAGGTGATCCAGGCTTATGTGTGAGCATTGAAAGCTGAATTCCATCGAGGTTGCCGTATTGATCCCACACTCGATCCAACAATGCTTCTTGTTCTGGACTGAATCCATTTAGTTCTTTTCGAGAGTACCTGCCAATTATATTGGCGCCATACTCTTTAAATTCATGGTAAACGCTGGCGACGGCCGGACCATAAGGCCAGACTTCTACTGATTCAGCGCTCAATGGAGCGTCGAAAACAGCCAGGGACCAACCGTGGGCATAGTACACCAGCTTCTGCACTTGAAGCGGGGTCAAACGCCCATTGGCTTTACGTAGGAAGTAGTGTGCTACTTTTACCGGATCAACTTTTTTAAACATGATGAATCCTCTTTCGCTTATTCCCCTTCGGATCAATGATTCGATCCGAAGGGGAATTTCGTTTCAATACTGTTCTACTTGAACAAGTTGATCAAGAGCTTCGCCACTTCCGCGCCGATGCGATCCTGTGCTTCGATGGTGGCCGCGCCGATGTGGGGAGTTACGCTCACCTTCGGATGATTCACCAGCGCCTGGTTGACTTCAGGCTCGCCGATGAATACATCGACGCCCGCGCCCGCCAGCTTGCCGGAATCCAGCGCCGCAATCAGCGCCGCCTCATCCATGACGCCGCCGCGGGCGCAGTTGATGAGGAACGCGCCGTCCTTCATCTTCGCCAGCTCCGCCGCGCCGATGACAAAGCCGTCCTTCTGAGCCGGCATGTGCATGGAGACGAAGTCAGCGCGCATCAGCACGTCGTCCTTGCTGACCAGCTCCACCGGCAGGTCAACCGAGGTGACGACCGGGTCGTAGGCGAGGACCCTCATGCCCAGCGCCAGAGCCTTCTGCGCCAGCGAGCGACCGATGCGGCCTAGGCCGAGGATGCCCAGCGTCTTGCCGGCGATTTCGGTGCCCTCGTACTTCTTTTTATTCCATTCGCCCTTGCGCATGGTCAAATTCGACGGAACTATAAAGCGGCACAGCGCGAACATGTGCGCCAGGGCGAGTTCCGCCACCGACGGCGAACTCGCCGCCGGAGTGTTCATTACTTTGACGCCCTTGGACTCGGCGTAAGCCTTGTCGATGTTATCCACGCCCACGCCGCCGCGGACGATGGCCTTCAGGCGGGGCAGTCCGCCGTCGATGTCGGGCTGGCGCACCTTGGTGGCGCTGCGAACTACGATGGCGTCGAAACCGCCCAGCTTGGCGGGCAGGTCCGCCTGTGCAATCTTCTCGACGACTACTTCATGCCCGGCGTCGCGCAGCATTTGTATGCCGTCGGCGGACATGCCGTCGTTAATCAGTATTCTCATGGATTTTTCCTCTCGTTGTTTGGTTTTAAAACTTGATACGTTAAAGCCCACCGACCCAATTCAAGCCACTCCCGATATTCAGGCGCATCGCTTATCCCGATTAGCAATTCAAGTGCCTCCGCCCGGCTCGGGTAGTTCTTCACTACGTCGAAGACGCGGCCGTCGGGCAAGGTTCTCCGACAGATGGCGTTGCCTTCGTCATCAAGGCGATAGGATTTTAGATCCGGATGATTGCAAGACAGCATGTCCACGAACACTACCCGCGCTCCTGGTTTCAGATGACGATGCAATCCATTCAGGAACCGCGGCAGCAGCGAGCGGGGGACATGCGACCACCAGTCGGCCGCGAAAGAAGCTTCGAAGCCGCGGGGAAGACCATCCAGATTATAAGCATCAGCCGCTTGAAAGGCGACGACTTCCAGCGGGTAGTCTTTCGTTTTCGCGATGTCAAGAGCCGTGAGGCCGACGTCCGTCGCCAGCACCCGCCTCGCCCGCTTCGCCAGAACCTGGGTCCAGTTGCCGGTGCCACAGGCCACCTCAAGCACGGTCAAATCTGCGATGAGGCCTTCCAGCCAGAGGACGATGGGCTCCAGCAGTTTCTCCATCGCGGCGTTGCCGGTGTAGCCCATGTACTCATCGTGCCACGACGCGCGGGCTTGGTAGTACTCCCGCATCTATGCGACGAGATCGCTGACGTTTTTCTTAAAAATAGCCATGTTGTTCAGGAGGACGGGCGTACCCGCCTGCCTTAATATCGGATTGAAAGGTCTCCCTCCGAGCTGACAATGGCTACCCGTTCTTCTTGATGAAATCCTCCATGAAAACCACCAGTTCCTTGATGGCCTGCACCGGCACGGCGTTGTACATCGACACTCGGATGCCGCCGACGCTGCGGTGTCCCTTGAGACCGTTGAATCCGGCTTTTTTACCCTCGGAGACGAACTTAGCTTCCAGTTCCTCGTTCGGCAGTCTCAGGCAGACGTTCATCCAGCTTCGGCTGTCCTTGTCAACCGTGCCTCGATAGAACTTGGCGTGCTTGTCCATCATGCCGTACAGCAGCTCAGCTTTCTCGCGGTTCTGCGCCTCCATGCCGGACAGACCGCCCTTCTCCTCAATCCACTTCAGCACTTCGCACATGACATAGATGCCGAAGGTGTTGGGGGTATTGTACAGAGAGTTCTTTTCGACGTGGGTTTTGTACTTGAGCATAGAGGTCAAGTCTTGGCGAGCCGTCTGGTAGAAGTCGTCGCGCAGGACGACAAGTGTTACGCCGGAGGGTCCGAGATTTTTCTGAGCTCCGCCGTAGATGAGGGCGAATTTGTTGGCGTCGAAGGTGTGGGACATGATGTCGCTGGACATATCCGCCACCAGCGGGACGTCGCTGACTTCGGGGAACTTGAAGAACTCGGTGCCCCAGATGGTGTTGTTGCTGGTGATGTGAACATACGCTGCGCCGGGGGTGAGTTTCAGCTCATCCTGACGGGGAAGGTGAGCGAAATTCAGCGGCGTGCCGTCGAAAGCGACGTTGACGTTTCCGAACAATTTGGCTTCCTTGATGGCTTTGGTGGACCATTCGCCGGTGTTGATGTAGTCGGCGGTCTTGCCGGCGGTCAGGAAGCTCATGGGTATCATCCCGAACTGCAGGCTGGCGCCGCCCTGCAGGAACAGCACATGATAATTATCCCCGATGCCCAGCAGCCGCTTGACGCGGACAGCGGTATCAGCATGAATGGCGTCGTACTCCTTGGAGCGGTGGGACATCTCGATGATGTTCATACCCGAACCGCCGAAATTGAACCAATTCAGGTGAATGCTCTCCAGAACCTCCAGCGGCACCGCCGCGGGTCCGGGATTGAAATTCCAAATGCGCTCGTACTTCACGCTCAATCCTCCGATATTAAACGGTTAAACGATTTGTTGTCAAATCTTGCCCTGAGAATTCACACACCTTTTGTATGTGAATGACAAACGTTTTCCCCCCGACTTTGCCTGCCGAGATACTCCTTCGAAAATGGCAGGGGGTAAGTCCTCACCAAGGGCACAGTCTCCTTTTAAAGACTTATACCAAATTGCGTTCAAATGGTCATATATTAAGAGAAAGGGAGAAAGGGAGAAAGGGAGAAAGTAGGGATGGAAATAGAGACCGCTTGCATATCCCTTTGACGCCTTGCTTGCAATAATGACCTATTGATTGCGATTTAGTATTAGACAATAATATGGTATTTTTTCTAACTTATTTCAAGGCAGGAAGAGCATTACGGGAGGAGTTGACATAAAAGGCAAGCGGGCAATCAGACTTTACGTAATCAAACCTCGGTAAACTAGCCTCAGGCTTTCAGTCTTCTGATGGATTTTAGTGCTTCGGTCAGGTCGCTCTTTTTAAGGATGAGGGTGTCACGGAATGGCACTTTAGACTCATGATAAAACGCCCACAAGAACAGGAGTCCGTTCAAGCCGTGCGTTACCGAAGCAGCCAGCGCCGCGCCGTTCAGCCCCATTATCGGTATTAACACCCAGGCTGTCGCCACCTTCGCTGCCATCACCACAAGCGAAATCCACATCGCATACCCAGGCTTGCCCCGTCCTACCAGATCTCCCGACAATACTCGTCCTAAGATACTGACCACTGTGCCCGGGAGTAGAATCAATAGTGGTACTAAAGCCGGCAGGTAATTGCGACCGGGGATTAAAATTATCGCAGTTTTCGCCAGCGCTGCCACCACCAGCCCGGTTAAGGCAGTAGTCCACAACACCATACGGCAGATGCGCGGCGTTAGTTCGTTGCCGGATTGGTCGCCGCCGCTGGACACATGCGGCAGCAGCGCCTGTGACGCCGCGTCGGGCAGGTGATACAGCAACGGAAGGAATAAAACCGAGACGCTATAGTAGCCGAAATCGCGCAAATCAAGGAAATAAAGCAGGATGAACTTTTCAGCGTGAAGGCGCAGGAAGGTGGTCAGATTCGCGACATGCGCCTGAAAGCTGAAACGCAGCATCCGGATTAATATGCTCACATTGAGTTCCAGCCGCCTCCCAGCGCCCGCCCAGGACAGAAAGGCCGAGATTACAGCCATCACCGCCAGAGCCGCCACCCAGGCTGTCACAGAACTCGACACTGTGAGCTTCTTTAACACTGCCAAGGCGGTCATTGCCATCAGGAAGAGGAACTCCCGCGACACTAGCATCAGCGAAAACTGCTTGACCCGGTTCTGTCCTAACAGGCTGTTGTTGCTATAGTCCAGCAGCAGCATCAACGGAATGGCGAAGGCGACGATTTTCAGCAGGTTCATATCCGCTTCGGGATAGAAGCGGAGCAGCAGGGATTCCCCGCCGTACCAGAATGATAACGCCAGCACCGTGCCTGCGACCAGCGCCAGTGCTAAGCCGTTGCCGACAATGGCTGGACGCCAGGCGGGGCAGCGTCCGCCGTAGTGACTGTTGGCGACGCCCAGGCTGCCGTGGAACACCGTATAGATGACGCCGGCAATCAGAACCGCCAGCGAGAACGCCCCTTTGCCTTCGGGTCCTAACACTCGCGCGGCGATGAAGCCTTGCGCCACGCCGCCAAACAGGAACACGCCGAGCTGCCCGCCGAAGGCGGCGGTCAGTTTGTGGGAGAAGCTTCTAAAATCAGGGGGTGCGGAACCATTTGATGACGAATTGTTTAAGAGATTCACTCCATTTTTTCATCCTTCACGTGCTCAATCAAGTCGCAGCAACTGTTGCGCTCATGGTTCTTTAAAACCAACTCACCCTCTCAACTGTGCTACAAACGTCCACGCCACGAATATCGCCGAGCAGATGAGGAAGACAACCGCCAGCAGTGCTGGAATCCGAAGTCGCATGCCGCGATGCAGCTCGCCGAGGAACTTTTTCGTTCCCCAGTAAAACAGGGTGAACAGAACCATCAAAAATCCGCCGATGGGCAGCAGGTACTTGAATGACAAGTAGTCGAAGAAGTCGAATAGTATCATGCCGAGGATTGTGATATGCCCCAGCACTCCGAACGAGAGGGCTGACGGCACCCCCAACAGGAAGATAACGATGGTAAAGATAATCGTTGCCCGATGCCGCGACCAGCCCCGCTCGTCGATAAAATAGGCGGACACCACCTCCAGCAGGGAAACACCCGACGTCAGTGCAGCGATGGACAGCAATAGGAAGAACAACACGCCAACCAGCAGACCTAACGGCATTTTAGCGAAGATGGCCGGCAGCACGTAGAATACCAGCCCCGGCCCCTGCGAAGGTTCGAAGCCCATGGCGAACACCGCGGTGAAGATTGCTACGCCCGCCAGCAATGCCACCAGCGTGTCCAGCACAATTATCATCAAGGCGCTGCGGAACAGGTTCTCCTCGCGCTCCAGATAAGAGCCGTAGGTTATCATCACCCCCATCCCCAGCGACAGGGTGAAGAAGGCGTGTCCCAGCGCCGTGAGCATCACCGGTCCGGTCAGCTTGCTGAAATCGGGAGCGAACAGGAAGGCGATGCCGGCGCCCGCGCCCTTCAGCGTCACGCCGCGGATAACCAGCAAAAGGATGATGATGAACAGCGTAGGCATGAGGATATTGTTCCACTTCTCGATGCCGCCCTTGACGCCGCGTATCACCACCAGCGCGCACAGCAGCATGAACACGGCGTGGGTGATGAGGGGCCATATTGATTTGAAGGCGTAGGACTCGAACTCGGCGCCCGCCATCTGGGACATAAGCGAATCGGGCAC